>NZ_LNGH01000026.1 GCF_011057715.1 Marinitoga sp. 38H-ov | reverse complement strand
TTGGTGTGTCGTATTCGTCTATTAATAATATTACTTTTTGGTTGTAATAATGATATAAGTATTTTGATAAATCAATTAATGAATTTTCATATAATATATTTTCTCCATTTCTTTCAAAAATAGTTTTCATGTTATTTTTTTCCCACTCATTTAATTTGTTACTTTCCCATAAAAACACATAATCTAAATATAAATCACTTATTTTTTTCTTTACTGATAGTATCATATCTTCGTAATTATTTTGTTTTAAATCTTTAAATGTCAGATATATTACAGGATATTTATTTAAATATTTTTCTATTATCTCTTTTTCTTCCCATATCTTTAATCCTTTAAATAAATGTTTGTTTGCTTCATCATTTCTAAAAAAATATTTCATCATACTCATATTTAATGTCTTTCCAAATCTTCTGGGTCTGGTTATTAATATTACATCTCCACTTTCTATTATTTCTTTTATTAGCATGCTTTTATCTATATAATACATATTATCTTCTATTATACTTTTAAAATCGCTTCTCCCTATTGGTAATTTTTTCATCAGTTCCACCTCCAACTAAATTATATCATACTTTTTCTTATAATTCTGTCATACTTTTTAAAGAAAAGTTTGATATAATAAGAGAAAAAGAGAATTTGGAGGTGCTAAAATGTATAATCCAGAATTGATAAGAAATATAAGTATTATTGCTCATATAGACCATGGTAAAACTACACTTGTTGATAGAATTTTGGAACTAACTAAAAGTGTTGAAAAAAGAAAAATGCATGATCAATATCTTGATATGATGGATATTGAACAAGAAAGAGGTATTACCATTAAATCTCAACCGGTTAAAATATTATATAACGCAAAAGATGGAAATACATATGAAATAAATATAATAGATACACCTGGACATGTTGACTTTACATATGAAGTTTCAAGAAGTTTGGCAGCATGTGAAGGTGCTGTATTACTTGTTGATGCATCTCAAGGTGTTGAAGCACAAACTGTTGCTAATACATATTTAGCTATAGAAAATGATTTAGAAATTATACCCGCTGTTAATAAGATTGACTTACCTAATGCTAATGTAGAAGAAACATTAGCTGAAATTGAAGATTTAGTAGGTATCCCTGCTGATGATGCTTTAAGAATTTCTGGTAAAACTGGTGAAGGTGTTGTCGAATTATTAGAAGCAATTATTAAAAGAATTCCAGCACCAACTTCAAAAGGCACAAATGAAGATAAACTTAAAGCTTTAATTTTTGATGCTAAATATGATAAGTACAGAGGAGTAATTATATACACAAGAATATTTGGAGGAACTGTTAAACCTGGAGATAAAATAATGACTATGTCAAATAAGGAAACATATGAAGTAGTTGAAGTTGGTATATTCCATCCTGAAATGCAACCTACAGATTCATTATCTGCAGGTGAGGTTGGTTATATTATTGCTGGTATTAAAGATGTTGAATTAGCTCGTGTTGGTGATACTGTAACTAGTGCAAATGATCCTGTTGATGGACCATTACCAGGATATAAAGAAGTTAAACCTATGGTATATGCTGGTATATATCCAGGGGTTCCTGATTATTATGAAGAATTAAGAAAGGCACTTGAAAAACTAAAGTTAAATGATGCTGCTTTAACCTTTACACCTGAACATTCACCTGCATTAGGATTTGGTTTTAGATGTGGATTTTTGGGATTATTGCATATGGATGTTGTAAGAGAAAGAATTGAAAGAGAATTTGATTTAGCAATTATATTAACAGCACCTAATGTTGTGTATAAGGTGAAACTGAAAAATGGGGAAGAATTAGAAATACATGATCCTACACAATTTCCAGATCAAGATATTTTAGAAGAGGCATATGAGCCATATGTAAAATTGGATATTATCACCCCAACAGAATTCATGGGTGGTTTAATGGGTGTAGTTCAAAATGAAAAAAGAGGGGAATTTAAATCTGTTTCTAATGCTGGTAAAGATAGGGTTGTTATGCATTTTGAAGTTCCATTAGGAGAAATAATCTTTGACTTTTTCGATAGAATGAAGGCCATTAGTAGAGGTTATGCTTCTATGGATTATGAATTAATAGGTTACAGAAAATCCGATTTATTAAAAGTAACTATATTGGTAAATAGAGAACCTGTAGAAGCATTGTCATTCATTGTTCATAGGAGTAAATTATTTGAAGTTTCTAAAAAAATGGTAGAAAAATTAAAGGATTTAATTCCAAAACATCAATTTGAAATTCCTATTCAAGCAAAAGGTGATGGAAGAATTATAGCTAGATCAACTATTAAAGCATATAGAAAAGATGTTCTTGCAAAATGTTATGGTGGAGATATCACAAGAAAAATGAAATTACTTGAAAAACAAAAAGAAGGTAAAAAGAGAATGAGACAAATTGGTAGTGTTACTATACCTCAAAATGCTTTCTTAGCAATATTAAAAATTAATGAAGATGAAAAATAACGGGGGATATTATGCCAATTGATGGATTACTATTAAATAAATTAATTAGAGAAGCAAAAAAGTTTGAAGGACAAAAAATAAGAAATATATATCAACCAGTAAATGATGAAGTATTACTACAATTACAAAATGGATTTTTACTTTTTGTATTAAAAAATCCATCATATTTGATTTCTTTAGATGAAAAACCAAATATGCCCGATACACCACAAAATTTTTCCATGTTTTTGAGAAAAAGAATTAAAAATGCAAAGATTAATAAGATAGAACAATTAGGATTAGATAGAATTGGATATATAGATTTATCTGTTATTGATGAGACATTTGAACTAAGAAATTACAAATTATATTTTGAATTAATGGGGAGAAATTCTAATATTCTTTTAGTCGATGAAAAGAATAAAATATTAGATGCTTTAAAAAAGGGAATCACTTCACAAAGAAGCATTATGCCAGGCGCTGAATATTTTCCTTTTTATAATACTGAATATATAAATATTTTAGACCATGATAATGTTGATGTTCTAAATCAACAATTAATGGGATTTTCTAAAATTAGTAAAATATTGTTTTTTGATTATTTGGATAAATATGACTATTTATCTTTTATATCAGAGTTTTTAGATAATAACAATGTATATATTTTTGATTATAATGGCAAAAAAGAAATTCTTTCTTTTAGACCTATTAATTATGATTATATTAAATTTAATTCCCCTTCTAGGGGATTATTAAATTTCTTTGAAATTCATAGTATTAATTCTAGATTTACTGAATTAAAAAAGAAATTAGAAAAAATAGTTATACGAGAAATTGAAAAGTATGAAAAATTGTATAAGAAGTTAAAAAAGGAAGAAAACGAATTAAAAGATATACCTATTTTAGAAAAGCACGGAAGATTATTACAAGCTTATTTGTATAAATTTAAAGAAAAAACTGACAATATTATTGTCGATGATTGGGAAAGTGGAGAAAAAGTCAAAATATATTTAAATCCACTTAAAACGCCTAATGAAAATTTACAAATTATATTTAAAAAAGTGCATAAACTCAAATCAAAAGAAGAACATTTAAAAGAAAGATTAAGTATAACAAAAGATATGATTGATTATTTATATCAATTATGGCAAAGCATAGATTTAGTTGAAGATATTGAAACTCTGCAAGAAATAAAAGAAGAGATGATTAATGAAAAACTAATCACAGAAAAAACATCAAAAAAGAAAATCAAAAAAGAATCAAAACCATATGAATTTGAATATAATGGATTTAAAATATTAGTAGGCAAAAATAATATTCAAAATGATAAAATCACTAGAGAAGCTGATAGAGAAGATATATGGATGCACGCTCAAGGTATTCCAGGAGCACATGTTATTATTAAATCAAATAAGCAGGATGTACCTGAAGATGTATTATTATATGCCGCTTATTTAGCTGCTAAGTATTCTAAAGGAAGATTTTCTTCAAAGGTTTCTGTTGATTATACACAAAAAAAGCATGTATGGAAACCAAAAGGTGCAAAACCTGGAATGGTACATTATAATAATTTTAAAACATTATATGTAGAGCCAAAATAAAAAGTCCAGCAGAAGCTGGACTTTATTTTAGAATGTATATTCACTTCCATCTAAAGTTACAAGAGTTTTTTCAACTGTTACAGTATATTCTTTACCATCTTTTGTATATGTTCCTTCAAATGCTCCGCTATTATATATTCCAGTAAATACCCCACCATTAATTTCTACATTTTCAACATTTACATTTGTTCCATCAAATGTAAACAATACTTTTTCATCATTTGCGGATTTTTGTACTTCTGTTTTATTACTATAACTTAATATATACCATGGTGCATCATTTGATTTTGTTATTGTTATTTTCCAAGTAACTTCAATATTTGTTTCTTTATCAAAACTTGTTCTTGTTCCATTCCAGGTGTCAGTTGAAATTTCTTCTACTTCTACTGTCTCCATATAATTATAATTATTAGATGACATATTTTCACTATCTTCCCATAGTATAAATACTAATTTTTGATAATCGCTTCCATCTTTTTCATCTCTTATATATTCATTTACATAACCTATTCCATCGCCTTTTTCTTTACCTTTATTATCAACTAATTTCTCAATTGCTAATTCTTTTAACTCTTGATAATTTGTTTCTTGTTTGTTTCTTTGAACAGTTTTTGTTTGCTTATAATATTTATCCTTATCACTACCATCTTTAGGTAATTTTGTTATAATTTTTATTAACTCAGTACCAATATTATCTTTTTCTGAATAGAATCTTTCACTGTTTTTACTATAATTTCCTTTTAAATATGAAGGATCAAATTCTGATGTTGTGTGAATCCAATATGTTCCTGTTCCTTCCTTTGATGGTTCATAATCATATGAGTATAAACTTAAATTACTTAATACATCTGGAACTTCTCCATTTACTGTAAATAGAGGATATCCTTCTTCATTAATATCTTTTGCAAATTCTACTACAGTTTCTACTTCTCTTATTTTTCCATCTTTACTAATAACCTTGTCTCCATCAGTATAATATACTTCGTTATTATCGTAATAATCTACTACATACCAAGCATCTTCTCTTACCATATACCTTTCTACACGTTCATACAAATTAACATTCATTTGAACTTTTGGATAAATATGTAACTCTATCTTATAACCTGCTACATCTAAATCATCATTATCTGGATAAACATCATTTACTGGTTCCATTAAAAATCCTACCCAATAGTTATTATCACCATTATACCATTCTAATAAGTTATCCCAATTTATATTATTTGGATCAAAATCTTCTGGAATACTTATTTTGTCTGATGTTTGTCCTGTTTGTGATTTGTAATTGCTATAAAATATAGCTGGGGTTGCATCACCAATTAATGTATC
The DNA here is from genome assembly GCF_011057715.1 of Marinitoga sp. 38H-ov. Taxonomy (NCBI): domain Bacteria; kingdom Thermotogati; phylum Thermotogota; class Thermotogae; order Petrotogales; family Petrotogaceae; genus Marinitoga; species Marinitoga sp. 38H-ov. The sequence continues at coordinate 6,984 of NZ_LNGH01000026.1, read as the reverse complement.
AAATGGTTTTGCACTAACATTAATTGTTTTTGTTATTTTTTCTTTTTGAGTAATAACTAAATCATTATAAATTTTAGCTAATGGTTGTAGTTGATTTAAATCATATACGCTTTTAGCAATTTCCTTATTAGGATCCACCTCTTCTGGTTTATTATTTAATAAACATCCACTTAATACAAAAACTAAAACTAACAATACAGATAAATATACAAATTTCTTCATATTAACACCTCCGTGTTTTTATTATAATTAATTATACCATATATTTATATATTTTTGATTTAATTTTAAAAATATAATTTTATTTTAATACATATTATTAGACTATAAATATATATATTAAAGTTCAATAAAAATAAAAATAAAAAAGTCCAGCTTCCGCTGGACTGGTTATGGCTCCGGCGGAGGGATTCGAACCCCCAGCCTAGTGGTTAACAGCCACCCGCTCTACCGTTGAGCTACGCCGGAACAACTTCCAAAAAATATTATAACATAAGTTTAGGTACAAATCAAGAAAATTTTTCGCTACTAAATTGTTAAATTTACTTTATATCAAAATACTCTAAAATAGAATTGGCTATTATTTTTGCAAATAAATCAATATATGAACCTGTTTTAAAATTCATCTCTACAATAGGATTTGATAAAAATTCTAATTCAAATAATACTGCAGGACATTTTGTATATGCTAAAACGGCAAATTCAGCTGCCTTTATTGATCTAAAAGGTATTTTATTTTCTTTTATATATTTTTGTAAAATGCTTGCCATTTCTTTACTTTCGGGTATTGAATTTTTCTTTTCTATCACTCTAGATTCTATAATATCCTCATTATCTATATTTTCTTTTCTCGCAATTTTTCTTGCATATGCATCATCTGAAAATGAAAAATAATATATTTCAGAACCTCTAGTATTTCTATTTTCTAAATATGAATTTAGATGAATACTGATAAATAAATCAGCATGTAAATCATTTGATATTTTTGCTCTGTCGTATAACTCTACAAATTTATCTGTATCTCTAGTTAAATATATATTTATATCTTTATTCTTTAATAGTTCTTTTGTTTTTAAAGCTACTTTTAGAGATACATCTTTTTCTTTTGTACCTAAAAAACCTAATGTACCAGGATCAAATGCGCCATGTCCTGGATCCAAAACAACAACAGGTTTAGTAAAGTCTTCTTTCATTTCTATATCTATTATAATCCTACCATTTTCAAGTATCTCTGTATATTTTTTTGGTTCTCCACCTAAAATTATTGTTACCCATATTTCCTTTGTAGAATGCTGCATTGCCTTTATTCTACTTAAAAACCTATTATTAAAATCCTTTGAAAATGAAACATCAGGTATCTCCACACCATATACTTTTATTAAATAACCTGGTACTGATGTTAATGAATAAATTTCATATTTTTCAGGTTGTTTTGAAAATTCCATAATAACTCTAAGTTTATCATTCATTAAAAATCCATCTATACTTTTTAATTTTGCAAGCTTATAATTTAAATAATATCCATTAGAATTTTCAAAATATTCTAAATTCGAAAGAGTTGCTAAGGTTTTTATATTTACATAATAAGTGCCGTTAATATATATAAAATCATTTGAGGATAATATTATACTTTCTGATGAATTAATAATAGCTATCTTTGATTTAGGAAACACCACAGATGACCATGTATCATCAAATTTTATAATAAACATATTTTCTGACATACCCATAATATTATATTCTAATTTTTCTAAAGAAGAAACATTGAGAAAAACAGTATCGTTTTTCTCAATGTAATAATTTTTATCAACTTTTTTCCATTGCAAATATAAATTTTTAGAAAATAATGATGTTAATAATAGAAGAAATAAAAAGATTATTAAAATTTTTTTCATTATTAATTACCACCCATATAATTCTTTTCTATAGACACATGAGCATATTTATAACCTGGTAATAATCCCATAGGATCTACAGATTTATCTGCTAATGTTCTAACTTCAAAATGAACATGAGGACCTGTTGATATTCCAGTAGATCCAACCTTTCCAATTATTTCACCTTTTTTAACTATTAACCCTGGAACGGCTAATGCCTCAGACATATGTGCATATATATAATAATAATTTCCAGATTTTATCTTTATATATATACCATATCCACTATCTTTTTTTACCTCTACAACTTTTCCTGATACAGATGCTAATATTGGTAATCCTTCACTTAAAGCTATATCAACACCAGAATGAAATCTTTTTTCATTATATATTGGATGTAATCGCCAACCATATAATGAAGTTATTTCACCCCAAACTGGCCATGAAACATCAACAGTATTATTAAAACTCAATCCTATATATTCATACGGTATTTCTAATTTTTGTCCAATATATAATAAATTTGGATTAGATATATTATTATATTTTGCTATTAAGCTTGCATCAGAAAAAAATGTTTTAGCAATATAACTTAAACTATCTCCAGATTTTACATAATATTCAAATACAGCCTTTTCTGGTATAATTAATTTTTCTCCTGGATATATATATTTCTTGTATGCATATTCCGGATTATAATCAATAATAACAGATAATGGTAAATTAAAGTTTTTAGCTATTTTTTCCAATGAATCACCACTTTGAATGGTGTAAGTGAATGTTTTTACAGAAAATACACTTAAAGATATTATTATTACTAATAAAAATAAGATCCGTGTTTTCATCATTTCCTCCTATAATAATTCTACTATTTTTTCAGCTATTTCATAATTTGGTAAAACAAAATCTGCATATCCTTCTTCAACCACTGCTTTTGGCATACCATATACAACGCATGTATCCTTAGATTCAGCTATTATTTTTCCTCCATAATGTTTAATCTTAAATGCACCTTTTGCCCCATCTTTTCCCATTCCTGTTAATACAGCAGCTACAATATTAGACTTATATATTTCCGCAGCTTTATCAAATGTAAAATCTGCTGCTGGTCTAACATTATTGATCTTATCAGAAGAATCTAAATATGTATATACCTTATTTCCATTAGCTTTTAAACCTAAATGGAAGCTTCCTGGAGCTATATATACAGTATCTGGTTTTAATTCTTCATTATCTTCAGCCTCTTTTACAGTTAACTCCGATATTTTATCTAATCTATTTGCTAATGATTTAGTAAATCCTGGAGGCATATGTTGTACAACTACCACTGGAACATTAATACCTTTTGGTAAATTAGGTATTATTGTATCTAATGATCTTGGCCCTCCTGTAGATGAAGCAATTAATACAATTTTTTGACCTCTCAATGCAGCACTTATTTTAGGTTTTTTAACTGGTAATGCTTTTCTAATTAAATTTTTCGGATCAATTTTTGCAGCATTTCTAATTTTTTCTAATAATTCATCTGCAATAGACCTAAATGTAAATGAAACACTTCCTGCTGGTTTTTGAATAAAATCAACCGCTCCATTTTCTAATGCCTCAAGAGTAATTTCAGAATCTTTAGAAGTTAAACTGCTAACCATAATAATGGGTGTTGGGGACTTTTTCATTATTAATTTTACTGCTTCAAGTCCATTTAATTCAGGCATTTCTACATCCATTGTTATGACGTTTGGTTTTAACTCAATTGCTTTTTCTACACCTTCAAGTCCTGTTTTGGCTATTCCTACTATTTTCATGTCAGGTTGTTTTTCAATTATATCTTTTAAAACCATTCTCATAAACCCAGAGTCATCTACAATCAATACTTTAATAACATTATCGGTCACATTTATCTCCTCCTTTAGTATAAACACTTCCAAATATGATAAATATAATAAAGGCTATACCTATTATTATACCATATTTAGGAGGCCAATTAAAAATTTTCCCACCAAATATAACTACTGCTACTACTATAGAAAAAGTTGCTGCGATTAATACCGCAGCAGCCCCCAAATCCTTTATTACTCCTACAATGGGATTATATTGTGGATGTATTAAGTCCATTATTTTCTCAACTAATGTGTTAATTGTTTCAAGAATTAACACCATAGTAATAGATAATGAAATCCAAAGTATTTGACTTTCCTCTAAATTTAAAATAAAAGATAATGTTAATGCAATTAATGCAAATACTGTTTGTATTTTAAAATTCCTTTGTGTCTTAAATACTTCAAAAAGCCCTTTTATAGCATAGGATAAACTTTTTGAGAATTTTCTCATTTTATCCTCTTCCGTTTACTTCATATTTTTTTTCAGTATATTCATAACCTAATCTTAATGCTTTTTCGTCTAATTCGTGGAATCTAGGATTTACTTTTTCTTTCATTGTTTCAATTAATGTATCTAGTTTTACTATATTGCAATTTTTAGCAATTGCACCAAGTCCTATCATATTAGCTATATTAGCATTCCCTAATTCATATGCTAATTTAGATGCAGGTATTGATACAATCTTTTTTGTAATTCTAGAAACTATATGAGGTAAATCTTTTATATATGAGCTATCATAGAAAACAATACCGTTATTTTTTACCTTTGTTAAATGTGAAAATGCTATATCATTCATAATATATAATATATCAAAAACTTCAGCTTTAGGATAATCTATAACTTCATCTGAATATAATACATCACAAAATGACAAACCACCTCTAACTTGCGCTCCATAATGTTGTGATTGTACTACCCAGTATCCTTCTTTAACTAATGATTCTGCTAATATTATTCCCATTAAAATATTACCTTGACCACCCATACCACTTATTCTAATACTTTTAGGTTCATTCATTATCTAACACCACCTAATTTTTGTGATAATTCTTCGTATAATTCCAAATATGTTTTTTTGTTTTCATCATTATAGAATTCTCCAATAACTATTTTTCCTTCTAATTCTTCATTAGACATTGTTTTTGCTTTTGATAATGTTATTGTATTTTTCTTGAAGAAATCCATAAATTGTGCTGGTTTACTCATTCCATTATATCTTCCATAATATGTATGACAATTAGATACTATTTCAACAACAGACATTCCCTTATGTTTCAATGCATTTTCTATATATTTTACACTTTGTGTATAATGATATACAGTACTTCTAGCTACATATGTAGCTCCTGAAGATATTGCCATTTGTACAGGATCAAAACTATTTTCTAAATTACCATATGGCGCTGTAGAAGCTATTGAATCATATGGTGTAGTTGGTGAATATTGACCACCTGTCATACCGTATATATTATTATTAAATAATATTACTGTCATATCCATATTTCTTCTACATGCATGGATAAAATGGTTACCACCTATAGCTAACATATCTCCATCTCCACCCATAACTACCACTTCTAAATCTGGTCTTGCTAATTTTACTCCAGTTGCAAAAGCAATAGCTCTTCCATGTAATGTATGCAATGTGTTAAAATCTAAATAACCTGTTACCCTTGAGGAACAACCAATACCAGAAACAACAGCAACTTTATTCTTATCAAGACCCAAGTTGCTTGCAGCTTCTAAAAAGGTTTTCATCACTATACCATTACCACAACCTGGACACCAAACACTAGGCAATCTGTCCTTTCTAACATATTCATAATATTTTTGATTGGGCATAATACACCTCCAAATTTATTTCATCTATAGTTCATCTAATTTTCTAAATTCTACATTAGTTTGTTTAAAAAATAACTTAGTTAATGAATCAGGATAATTACCAGCATATATCACTTTTTTTATTCCTGCATTAATTATTAATCTTGCACATATTGAACATGGTTGATGCGTTACATATATTGATGCATTTTCTGTTGATATTCCAAATTTTGCTGCTTGCATTAACGCATTTTGTTCAGCATGCAGGCCATAACATATTTCTTGATACTCACCACTTTTTATGTTTAAATCATCCCTTATACATCCTATTTCATCACAATGTGGAAATCCAGATGGTGGCTGATTATATCCAGTTGCTAAAATTCTTTTATCCTTTACTATAACTGCTCCTACTTTTCTGTGAGTACAAGATGATCTTTCGCTAACAAGAAAGGCTATTTTCATAAAATAAAGGTCCCATTCTTTATCTGATTTTTTTTCATCAAACTTTTTGTCTATTAAATTAGATATATATTCTTCTACCCTATCTTTCATGTCCATTAATATTTTCCCTCACTTCTAAGATTTTTTCAAATACCATTTTGGATAAATCCAGGCCTTTTTCGTTCATTCTAATTCTTTCATCCACTTTAATTAAGTCTGATGCCATATGAAAAAGAATTTTGAAAAATTTTTCATATCTTTCTACATATTTATTTATTTCACTATTACTTCAACATCTTTCTTATCAAAAGCAATTGCAACTTTTATTATTTTCTCTATCCCATAACTTTTTATTTCTTCTTCATATCCTTTTTCTTCTATTTGTTTTATTCCTTTTTCTGCACTGTCTTTTAAATCTTTATCAAAGTCTATACTATACTTTTTGAATTCAAATATTATTCCCGGTTCTGTTTTTTCTTTTGGTATTAATATTACATCTGCTCTTCCATATCCTCTTTCTCTATTGCTTTTTACTATGTATTTTTTACTTAGTCCTACTATCATTCCTAGTATTAATCCATGATAAAATCTTTCTGGTTCTTCTCCGCTTACATCATAATAACTCAATGTTTCTTTTACTATTTTTTTGAATTTTATTCCAAATTCTTTGTATTTCCCTATTATTATATCTTGTATTATACTTTCTAGTTCTATTTTCGTTTCTTTTATTATATCCACCACTGTTTTTTTGAAGTATTGTAATGTTTCTTTGTTTGTTATTTTAAGACTATATCTCGGTTCTCCTTCTTCTCCTGTATGTTTTGTCCAGGTTAAGTATCCTGTAAATAAAAATAATGTCCATATACTTTCTTCTGTACTTTTATCTAAATCTCCATATACTAAGTTTTCATCTATTAAATTTTCTATTTCTTTTCTTTCTATTAATACTCTTATTTTTGTTTTT
>NZ_LNGH01000025.1 GCF_011057715.1 Marinitoga sp. 38H-ov | reverse complement strand
TTATGTTGGTGATTTGCTAAAGACTATATATCAACTATAAGAAAAGCTATTAAGAGGTGCTACTCCTGATAATCTCATTATTAGGACAGATAATGTCCATTTGCTAAAATTACTGCTGCTTTTATGGATGAATTAAACATTATTCATGAATTTGGTTACAAGAATAATCCTAACTCTCAAGCTTATGTCGAGTCATTTCATTCTAGCGTTCAATGTGAATTTGTTGAATCTATTGAATTTAACTATATTGATGATGTTTATAATTACTATATTTCATACATTTATTTTTACAACAGACCTCATGGTTCTTTATATTATTTTACTCCAGATTTCGTTTTTAATCTTTTTTCTGATCAATATAATAATTCTGACTTAGAAGAATTTAAATCAATTAAGTTTAATGATTTTATTGTTTGTAAATGTTTTCCTTATTTCTTCTCCAATAGCCAGGGGGCAAGCCGCTCCCTTACTACAAAGAAAAACATGATAAATTAGTTAAAAGAGGTAAATTAAAAAAAGTTTCTTTAACAGCAATAACAAGAAAACTAGCTGAATTAGTATATACACTTCTCAAATATAATGTAAAATATGATCCAAATCATTTAAACAATGCCATCGTTTTAAATAATTTTAATATTGCAAAGGATAAATAAATTATTTTAATAATAGTTTTTAAACTATCAGCATTTTGCTGAATGGGGTGTTTTTACTTATAAATTTTAATCTACAAAAATTTTAAATATTCCTTTTATTACCTATTGACTTTTTAGAGAATACACCCTATTTTTTAACGAAACTTGCAACAGTAACGGAATTATCATAAATTTATAACTCTGCCCTATTCCTTGAGTTACAATACTAGAAAACATTAATATAAAATTGATATATATTATCTTATTAATGATTTTCGAATTTACATTGTCAAAATCGTGTACATAAAACAAATTATCTAATATTCCTATTATCATACCAAAAAAAGCAGAGAAAAAAAGCCCCACCCATTTAAAATTATAATATAATTCCCCAGGAAAAGTTGGTGTCATTACTAAATTTTCAACTTTATATTTAGTCATTCTTAATGTTTCTATTTCAGCAAAAGATTTGATAGAAGTAAAAAGAGCCTTAAAATCTCTAATATATGTAATACCTATATCATTTTTTTTATAAAATAAATATTTAAAGTTTTTATAATTTATATAAAAAATCCTATCAAAAATACTTTCTGATCCTCTAATTGAAGAAATATAAAATAATAAATATAGAATAAATATTGAAATGAAAATTATATTAAATATTTTTCTGTGAATAAACGATTTATTATAAAACAGTATAAATAATAATATGTATAATGGTAAATAAATAGTAAAACTTAAAAATGCTGTGTTTATATATACACTCATTAAAAAAATGAATAAAAACAAGGATAATAATATATGTTTTTCAAGAAATTTTTTAGATAATATCATCATAAATATAGGGAAAGAATAATATATTAAATATTTTTTATATCCTCTTATTAAAAATAGTCTAGCCAAATATGGATTTTTTGATACTATCGGAAATCCATAAAAATAATAGAGACATATAAAAAATACTAATAATATTATGCTATATATAATTACTCTATTATAACTATAGTAAAAAGGCGCTTTTTTCAATTTAAATATTCTTCTTCCTATAAGGAAAAATAGAACAAAAAATATATTTGTAAAAAAAGAAAATAAAACTAATTCATAATTTAAACTACCTTCTTTATAAACATAATATACAACCCCTATATAAAAATAAAATAAATAAAGAAATTGAAAATAAAATAAAAAAAATATATTTTTTTCCCAAAAAATATATATAGATATAATAAAGTATAATATTGTAACGACACTAAATATATTTAGTACCAATACTTCCCCCCCACATTCTTTATGTATTTTTTTGCTCCTTTTGATAATTCTATTTTGTATTTTTCTTTTGAGTAATTTAATTGATTAAATCTTTTAATTATTTTTATTAAACATATAAAATTTTTACATTTTAAAATACCCCAAATATTCCAAAGTATAAAATGACTTATTAATAACTTCGTATCCCCTAATAAACTACCTATGAAAATTTTATTTGATGCTAAATGTATATAATATTCTATAGGTTTTAATCTTGTTTTATCGCTCTTTTTATGTAAAACAATTAAATCATTAGAGTAATAAATTTTAAAACCATTATTAATTACTTTATAACTTAAATAATATTCTTCCATACCATAAAACAAATTTGAAGGATAAAGTTCCTTTTCATTTTTAACTGCTTCTCTAAAAATAATATGACCAACACCTACAAAATGATAAGTAAAAAAAGATTTATTCCCATTTTTATTTAATTTAGTTAGCGGTATTTCTTTATTTCTGATATTTCCCCCCATTCCTAATGATTTTACACTAATAATTCCAATTTTTGGGTTTTTATTCTTTATAGAAAAAATATTACCAATAAAACTCTTTTTATTAATTATTTCAGCATCATCATCTAAAAAAATCAATACATCAGCTTTTGAATTCTTGAATAAGATATTCCTTCCTTCGGCTACTCCAACATTTTTTTTAGAATAAATAATATTGTGCTTAATTTTGTCCATTTTTTCAGAAATAAAATTCCTTATTTGGGATTGATATTCTTCTTTACTACCATTTAATAAAATTACTATTTCATAATCATATTTTTTATTTAATGTAATTGTTTCATATATTGAATCTAACGCTTCCTTCAACTCTTCAAGTCTATCATTTGTCATTAATAAAAACGATAACGTCATATTTATCTCCTTTCATCAATCTCAATATTTCTAATAAGTTGCAAAAAAAATTCACTAGCTTTTAATACCGAAAATTTATTAAATCCATAATCATAAAAAGCTTTACAAATATAGTTTTTCTCTTTAATACTTAAATTTAAGTATTTTTTTAGTGTATTATTCAAAGCAATAATATCGCCACTTTCCAATAGAAAAAAATCTCTAAACTCTAGTGGGACCTGTTCTGAAATTGCACCAACATTAAAACCAATTATTGGTCTTGAGTGCCTATATGATTCTACAACAACACCTGATTGAGTAGCACTATTATAAGGTAAAATTGTAATCTGATTATCATAAAAAAATTTATCCATTGTATATTCATCAACATACTCATCTACCAAATTAATATTTTTATACTTTTTTAATTCAATTTTAAGATGCTCTAGTTTTTTTGAGATTTTTCCTACAATATCAAATATAATATTATTGTTTAGTTTAGCTAATTCAATTATATTTTCAACACCTTTATAAGGGTTTATTCTTCCAAAAAAAAGGACCTTATTTTTGTTTTGTTCTATTTTATGAAAAGGCTTCCATTCATGCCATAAGGGAATAACTTTTACTTTGGTATTTGAAATCGAATAAGTTTTTATAAATGGTATTTTCAACTTTTCACTATGTAATATAACTATATCTGATTTTTTTGAAATATATTTATTATATATTCTAACATTATTTGAATCCTTTTCTCCTTCATGGGGTATTGGATCATGAATACTATGAATTATTTTAACTCCATATTTTTTTAGTGTATTTATCAAAAAAATATTCCAAACATGCGATGATAGAAAGTATATTAGATCAATTCTTTTTGATTTTAAAACCTTAATAATCTTTTTTATTTCAAAAAAATTAAATGTTTTAAATTCAAGCCCTGGTCTTTTTGGAACATTGATAAAGAAATTATTGTCATCATAATTAATATCAAAATATGTCTTTTGACTTGTCAGAGTAACGATTTTACCTTTATATTTTTCCTTTAAACTTTCATATAATGAAAATACATATTTTTGCATATCGTAGTTATTCGAAAAACTAATTAAAGCAATATTGTACATTATTTCGCTCCCCTCTTCCAAAACACTGCTTCTATTGTTTGTAGTATTATTCTTAAATCAAATAATGTTGATCTGTTTTTTACATAATATAAATCATAACTGAGTTTTATTTTTGTATCTTCTTGCGATGAAGCATATTTAAACATTATTTGTGCCCATCCTGTCAATCCAGGTTTAACCTTGTGTCTTGCATAATAAAAAGGAATCCCCTTATTAAACTCCTTAACAAAAGGAATTTGTTCTGGTCTAGGCCCAACTAAAGACATATCTCCTTTAAATATGTTTATAAACTGTAAGGTTTCATCAATTCTAATAGGTCTAATTAATTTTCCAACTTTCAATATTCTATCTTTTTCATCATCAGCAAATTTAGGTCCATTTGTTTTTACATTCTTCATACTCCTAAACTTATGCATTGTAAAAGGCTTTTCATTTTTACCAATTCTTTCTTGCTTAAAGACAATAGGTGTTCTATCTTCTATAAATATCATTATTGTTGTTATCATCATAAATGGTGAGAAAATAATTAAAGCAATTGAAGAACCAATTACATCAATAATCCTTTTAGCAGGAGATTCATAATCATGTTCAAAAATAACAGAATAATATTCTTTGAATTTTATAGCAACTTCTAAAGGAATTCTTTTTAAATATTTTTCTACAAGATTTGGTAAATATTCAATTTCTATTCCCAATTCCTTATACTCATCAAGCTTATCTTTTACATTTTCCTCTAATTTAGGATCAGTTATTAATATTGCATCATACTTGTGTTTTTCTTCCTTATTTACAAACCTTATAATCTTATTAATCCTATTAACTTCATATATAGAAAATCCATCATTTACTAATTCATCTAAGGTTATAGGTGAAGGGTTAATGTAATCAACAAACTTTAGTTTATTCAATGTTTTTTCTTCTAATTCTTTTAATACATTACCTATTTCATCCTCTCTTCCTATAACAAGATATCTCTTTTGATTTGCGTGTTTTTCAAAAAGTGAATACTCTATCTTATGTATTGATGGAAAAATAATAAGACTAAAAATGAAGTTATAAAAAAAGGTATCTCTTGTAATTATATTATCAAAAAAAGGATATATTAATAATATTAAAACAGAACCTAGAATAAAACCAGCAAATATTCGTATAACAGATTCATTTAGCGAATTCATTGTTTCAATATCATATACTCTAAAAGCATAAAAACCCAAAAATATTGCTATAGATATCAATATAGATAAATACCATGAATATTGAAATAATATGAAATTTAATGAAAACAATATAATTAAGTCTATTATCTTAGGAAATCTTCTCATAATAGTCTCCTTATTAAAACTATTTTTAAGTTAATATGCCCTATATCATTTTACCACATTATGTATCAAATAGTTGCTACCTTTACCGTTTATATATTTTAACACTTAACTCAATATATTTCAAGTACTTTGTGAATATGTATATATTTTTTAAAAACGAATTAATATATCAAATGTTTAATATATTTCATATATATCAAATGTTTAATATATTTCATATTAGAAAAAACATAGAAAATATTATGGAAAATACTTGATTATGTTTTCTAAATATAATGTTATAATTATTTGGAGGTACAATAATATGAAAAATTTTTCATATTATAGATTTTAATATAATTGAAAGAAAAAATGAAATATTAAGAAATATTTGGCAATATTTGAAATAATTTAGTATATGAATATATAAAAATTTCTGGTATACTACATAAAGAAAAAAGAAATGGGGGATAAATATGAAAAATTTCATAGTAAGTACAAAAGTAGGTAGTATAATTGGATATGTTAGAGAAAATAAAATAATTCAAATAGAATTATCTAATGAAATATTAGACGATTATTATGATGAATATACAAATAATTTTTATTATAAGATAAAGGAATATTTAGATGGAAATGATGTATTAGATGAAATACCATATGAAATAACATTTAAAAATGATTTTGAAAAAAGAGTATTAATAGCTTTAAAAAACGTAAAATTTGGAAATGTAGTATCATACAAAGGGCTTGCAATACTTGCAGGATATCCAAATGCAGCAAGAGCTGTGGGAACAGTAATGGCAAATAATAGAATTCCATTAATATTTCCATGCCACAGAGTGATAAAAAGCAATGGTGAAATTGGAAAATATGGTGGTGGAGAACCATTAAAAAGATACTTATTAGAAACAGAAGGTATAATTATAAAAAGGGAAAAAGTATGTAACGAATTTTAACTTATATAAAACATTTAAGAATAAATATAAATATATAATAAATATTGTTATCAATATTTAAATAATAACAATATTATAGTTATTATGACAATAGTAAAAATTATTTTGAGGTGATTCAAATGTCAAAAAGATTACATCCGAAAATATTTAAAGTGCCTATAGACAGAATTAGAATGGGATATTATTCTGATAAGTATTTTACAAGATATGTAGAAGTATTAAAAAAAGACAATAGGCATGTAAATGTATTATACCAATACTTTCCAAGGCAAGATTGTGTAGTAGTTGGTATTGATGAAGCTCTTGCAATACTTAGATTTGGAACTGGGTATTATAAGGATGAGGAAAAAGCAAATGAATTATTCAATGAAATCTTAGATTTAGAAAAAGCATTACAAAATGCTGCACATAATATGGACAAAGATGAATTATTAAATATAACTGCAAAAAAATGGGATTTAAGAATGATGTTAAATGACCTATGGGTGGATAAATGGGATGAAATAGAAGTAAAAGCATTATATGATGGTGATGAAGCAAAAAATATGGAACCTATATTAACCATAGAAGGAGATCCTGCATATTTTGGATATTTAGAAACAGTATTATTAGGCGTATTAGCTAGAGCAACATCAACAGCAACAGCTGTAAAAAAAGTAGTAGAAGTAGCAAATGGAAAACCAATATTATTCTTTAGTGCAAGATTTGATCATTTTTGGGTACAAGCAACAGATGGATATGCTGCACTGAAAGCTGGTGCATTTGGGGTATCTACAGATGCAAATGCAGATTATTGGGGTATAGAATCATTAGGTACAATACCTCATGCATTAATAGCATCATATGAAGGAGATACAGCTGCAGCTGCAATAGCATTTGACAAACATATAGAATCTAGTGTAAATAGAATGGTATTAGTAGATTGGGATAATGATGTAATAGGTACAACATTAAATGTTGTAGCAAGATTCTATGAACATATAACAGGTGAAAAATACAAACCAGGAATTAGTGATGTAACAAAAATAATTGGACCAGGGAAAAACAAAATATGGGGTGTAAGATTTGATACCTCAGGAAGTTTAAGGGACAAAAGTGTTACACCAAGAGATAAATCCTCATTAGGTGTAAATCCTGAGTTAGTATGGAAAGCAAGAAAAGTATTTGATGAATATGGATTAAAAGACTTAAAAATAATAGTATCTGGTGGATTTGATGCAGAAAAAATAAAATTATTTGAAATGCTTGATGTACCAGTAGATACATATGGAGTTGGATCAAAACTATTAAGAGAAAAAGTAGACTTTACAGCTGATATAGTAGAAGTAAATAAAAAACATTGTGCTAAGGTTGGAAGAAAAAAAGGAGATTTCTCTAGACTATCGGTAGTAGATAAAAATTATTGGGATGAACAATGTAATAATATATAAAATGTAATAGTATATAAATTAAAGGAGGAGTTAAAATGGAAAAAGGAACATGGGTTGTAAAAAAAGGTTTTGCTGAAATGTTTAAAAACGGGGTTATAATGGATGTAACTACAGCTGAACAAGCAAAAATTGCTGAGGAAGCTGGAGCAGTTGCGGTTATGGCTCTTGAAAGAGTACCAGCAGATATTAGAAAAGCTGGTGGAGTAGCCAGAATGGCAAGTATATCAAAAATAAAAGAAATAATGGAAGCTGTATCTATTCCTGTTATGGCTAAAGTTAGAATTGGACATATAGCAGAAGCTAGAATATTAGAAGCATTAGGTGTAGATTTTATTGATGAATCAGAAGTTTTAACACCTGCTGATGATAAATATCATTTAAATAAACATGATTACAAAGTACCTTTTGTATGTGGTGCAAGAAACTTAGGTGAAGCATTAAGAAGAATTGCTGAAGGTGCAGCAATGATAAGAACAAAAGGTGAAGCTGGAACAGGAAATGTAGTGGAAGCAGTAAAACATATGAGACAAGTAATGGATGAAGTAAGATTAGTACAAAATATGCCTGATGAAGAATTAGTAACATATGCAAAACAAATAGGTGCTCCTGTTGATTTGGTTTCAGAAGTTAAAAAATTAGGAAGATTACCTGTAGTTAACTTTGCTGCTGGTGGAGTTGCAACACCTGCAGATGCTGCATTAATGATGTTATTAGGTGCAGATGGCGTATTTGTAGGATCAGGTATATTCAAATCAAAAGAACCAAAGAAAATGGCAAGAGCAATAGTTGAAGCTGTATTACATTATGATGATCCAGAAAAATTAGCTCAAATAAGTGAAGATATAGGAGAAGCAATGGAAGGATTAGAAATTGATCAATTAGATGTAAAATTACAAGAAAGAGGATGGTAAATTTGAAAATTGGTGTATTAGCTGTTCAAGGAGATATTAGAGAACATGCAAATATGATTGAAAAGATTGGACATACACCAGTATTAGTTAAATCAATTGAAACATTAAATGAAGTAGAAGGTTTAATAATTCCTGGTGGAGAAAGTACAACTATATCAAAATTAATGAAAAAAACAGGTATTTGGGAAGAATTAAAGAAAAAAGAAGGATTTCCAATATTTGGAACATGTGCTGGTATGATAGTTGTATCAAAAGGAATAGCAAATTATCCACAACAAGAAACATTAGGACTTATTGATATATATGTTGAGAGAAATGCATATGGAAGACAAGTATTCTCTTTTGAAGAAATATTAAAGTTCAATGGAAAAGATATAAAAGTTACATTTATAAGAGCGCCAAAGATTGTAAAACATGGAGAAGAAGTTGAAAGATTAATAGAATTTAAAGACGCACCAGTTTTAGTTAGACAAAATAATATATTAGCTGCATCATTCCATCCTGAAATAGAAGATGATCCATCAGTTCATGCATATTTTGTAGAAGAAATGGTAGCTAAAAAGCAGGTGAAATAATGATACCTTTACATAGTTTTTTGGGTCATTTTGTCGCAGATCATGCATTTTCCAATGTATACTCAGATAAATTAAAAATAAGGAATAATTTAATAACTCATATAGTATGGAGTATAATAGCAATATTAGCTTTTACATTTGATTCATTAAAAACTCCATTAGGTATAATAGCATTTTTAGTATTAGTATCATATCATGTATTTATTGATATATACAGAACAAAAGGAACAACATTTAAAAAAGAGTTATTATATTTGTCAATAGCATTAATTATAAACATTGTGTTTTACAAAGCATATAATAATTCATACATATCAACAGAGTTTATATATTATATTATAGGTATGATGTTAGCAACCAGTTTTGGTTCGTTTATTGAAAGGACATTTAATATAATTGATCCACAATTAAAAGATACTGCAGGTGCTTCAGAAAGATTAGCTATATATATTTTTATTAGTAAATTCAAAATTGAATGGGCATTAGTTGCTATATTTGCAGGGTTAATATATAGGTTCTTTGTTGTTGTTAAAGAAGAATCAAAAGAATGGGTATTTTCGCCAGTATATGGTGCAATAGTATCTACTATTTGGATTCTTTTAATGAAATCAATTTTTTAAAAAAGTATGATTTGGGCAATATCAGATATTCATGGAATGTATGATAGATTATTAAATTTAATACAAAAAATACCAGAAAATGATAAGATCATTTTTCTTGGTGATTATATTGATCGAGGGCCAGATTCAAAACTGGTCCTCGATTTGCTATTTCAATTAAAAGATAGAGCAATATTTTTAAAAGGCAATCATGAAGATATGATGATTGATTATTTAGAAAATAATGATAAATATTTAGAAGGTATATGGTTTAGAAACGGTGGACTATATACCTTAAAAAGTTTTAATAATAATTTGGAAGATAAATATATAGATTTTTTAAAATCATTAAAATTATTTCATATAGAACAAATAAATAATCAGAAATATTTATTTGTTCATGCAGGAGTAAGATATGGAGTTAAATTGGATGAACAAACAGAACGTGATTTATTATGGATAAGAAGTGATTTTTATATGCAAAATGAAAGATATAATGATTATATAGTAATTCATGGTCATACTCCAACATTTTATATAACTGGAGAGTATGATGTATATTATCATAAGGATGAAAATAATAATATTATAAGCATAGATATTGATACAGGATGTGTGTATGGTGGAAAATTAACAGCATTAGGTATAGGAGAGAATTATAGGATATTGTATGGATAAAAAACATATGAATATTCATCGAATATTCATATGTTTTTTATATTATATATCAAATATATTTTACTTTTTGTCAAATAAGTTGTATGATTTTAATGGGAGGAGATAAAAATGAAGAATATGTTGAAAGTATACAGAGCAATGTATGATATGACTCAAGAAGATTTGGCTAATAAAATACGTGTTTCTAGACAAACATTAATTATATAGAAAAAGGAAAATATTCTCCTTCTGTTGTATTGGCACTAAAAATAGCAAAGATTTTTAATTGTACAGTAGAAGATTTGTTTATATTAGAAGATGAAGATTTATATTATTGAAGGGGATAAATAAAATGAGAAAATACATGTTAGAAATAGAATTATTAATAACTGTATTAGTATCATTTAATTATTCATTCTCATTATTATTCTTAATAGTATATTATTAGAATTGTATAAAAGTAAAAAAATTTAGATTAAATGGATAGATATTATTCCTGAAAAAGAACTATATATTATTTCCATTACTGTTGAAAAATTTGTTGTATGTTGGATATATGTTAAATAGGGAAAAGGTAATAAAAAGAACAGGATATACTATATTTTTAATATTAACATTATTTACAGTGTTGTCTCATGGTTTTTCTATAGTAACTTTGATTGAAATGATGCCTTGGATATTAATATTATTAGCAACATGGATAGGTATTAAGTATAGGATAATAGGATCAATAATATTTTTTGGTGCTGCAGGATTTATGACTTTTTTAATATTTAGAAATGAAATTTATTCTGCACAAATATTAACCTTTTCATTAGTAGCAACTCCGTTATTGTTTTTGGGTTTCCAAACCATTAGAAAGGAGTGAGAAAAATAATTATAACAAGTATCATAATATTATTATTACTATTTCATTTGCAAATAATTTTTCATACTCTGTTGGAATTGCAGTATCAGGAGCATTATTTCCATATGTTGGAGTATATTATACTGAGATAAAGTCCAAGTTGGAGCTTCCTTTGGTTTTATATTCGGTCCAAATGATCAAAATCCAGAAGAATGGATTTTATGTTTTCACCGGAATTAAATTTAGGATATTATGTAACAAAAAAATGTATATAGGAGCAGTGTTAGTAGTAACACCATATCAATATGAACAATTATATTTAACAGGAATAGGTATTAAATATGGAATATCAATAAATGATAGTTCTATTAATCTAATGTTATATGGTAATTATATTATCCTATTAGTGCTGGCGAAAGATCCTGGGAAGAAGGAAGAGATATGAATCCATATATACCAATACCATTCATTCAAGGTGAATATGAGTTTTAAAAAAAGCAGTGAGGGTTTTCCTCACTGCTTTTGAATTTATAACTTGTAGTATATAGTTATTAATTATCATTAAAAGATACAAATTCAACAGTACCTCTTTGTTTAACTGGTTGAGAGTATAAATCCATTAATGCATACACTTCTTCTGGCATATCTGTTGAAACATTTAATCCAAATTCTTTAGCTTCTTCTACTGTAATAGGATAATCATGAGTCCATCTTCCTTCAGTTAATATTTGAGATAATTTATTAGCCTTTTTTTCTTCCATTTTATCTTTTAATATGGAAAATATGAACTTTTGAACTTGAGAAATAGATTTTTTAGCAACATCTGCTAAAATTAGTGTTTGATCATCAACCTTATCAACACCCTTTTGTTCAACTGCTCTTACTATACTAGGTGCAGGATTTTGTCCTAATTGAGGATCAACAGGTCCTAAAACAGCATGTGGATCCATTATAATTTGATCAGCAGCTAATGAAATTAATGTTCCACCACTCATAGCATAGTGAGGAACTATAACTCTTGTTTCTGCAGGATGGTCATGCAAAGCTTTAGCTATTTGTGTTGCTGCTAGAACAAGGCCACCTGGTGTATGTATGATTAAATCAATAGGTTTATCTTTTGGAGCTTTTCTAATAGCTCTTAATATTTCTTCACTATCTTCTACATTGATATACTTGTAAAATGGAAATCCTAAAAATCCCATACTTTCTTGTCTGTGTATTAAAGTAATAACTGTAGAGTTTCTTTTCTTTGCTAAAGATGACAAAACGCCTTTTCTACCTGCTATTAATTGTGCAAATTTCATTTGCGGACCAAGTAAAACATAGAACATAAATATTAACCACAATAATGATCCAAAAAATCCTGTTGTCATAGTACCACTCCCCTAATTTAGAGATAATAATTAATTATATTATTATTTTAGTTAATTATAACATTTTTTAAAATTAATACAAAATTATTATTATAATAAAATTAATAAAAAACTGAGGTAAAAACCTCAGTCATTATTTTTATCTTCTCCCCATTTGTTTATATCCTTGGTTAGACATATTTTCTTGTGGTTGAAAATTACCTCTTGGAACAAAATTTCCATTTGGATCATGTGGCCCATAACAATTATTTTGCATTTGGAAATAACCTCTAGGAGCAAAGTTTCTATTTGGAGCTTGATTCATAGGAACTTGATTTATATTTCTTCCTCTAAATCCTTGATTTGCAACTGGAGCTTTTGGTGTGTAACCTGGTAATTGAGTATTTACTCTCATACCTCTAGCAGCACCTCTAAAACCATTTAAAACAACTTCTTCACCATCAACTTTTGTTTCAACAGGGTTAAATATTTTACTATCTTTTAAAACAACTTCAAAACCTTTTAATTCAATTGATTTTCCTACTTCTAAATTTTTTGCGAAATAAGAATTTGCATGAATTTCTACAACATCACCATCATCGGTTTTTACTTTGACAATTAATAGACCAGGGAAATCTTCACTTTCTTCAATAGAATCAATATTACCACTAACAGTAATTAAACTCTCTTCATCAAATATACCAAGAACACCTTGATAATTTTGATAAACAGCATTATCTTGATTTACTCTAGGAGCATTAGCGTTAAAAGCAAAAATAGATGATGCCATCAACCCACCGACTAATAATACAGTTAAAAACTTTTTCATAATAACACCTCCACAGTATTTTTTATTTTTATTATTTTTGTCTTTCGACACTAGTATAATAACTTATAATACTTAAAGAAAACTTAGTATCTCCTTAGAGTTTCCTTAGAAATTATTATTTATAATTTTTTTGTTATAATATTGATGGAAGTGGGGTGATTAAAATATATATTTCCATATTAGAATCTGTTGAAACAACAATTAAAATTAAACGTTCTGAGTTTATAGGAAACATAAAAAAAGTGGATAGTGAAGAAGAAGCTAAGGAGTTTATAAAAGAAATATCGACAAAATATAAAAATGCTACCCATAATTGTTGGGCATATAAGATAATTGATAATAAGTTTAATTACTCTGATGATGGAGAACCATCTGGAACAGCTGGGAAACCTATATTTGGTGTAATAGAAAAACACAATTTAAATAATGTAGCAATTGTAGTAACAAGATATTTTGGGGGAGTAAAGTTAGGAGTAAGAGGATTAATTGATGCATATTCACAATGTGCAGAAGAAACAATTTTAAATTCTAAATTAGGTAAGTTTATTGATTTAAAAATATATGAAGTAAAAACAGATTATTCAAAGTATGCAGAAATTGAAAGACTATTAAAAAGATTAAAAGGTTGGTCAATTATTGACCAACAGTTTATGGTTGATGTTAAATTTAAAATAGCGTTAGAAAATGAAGATGAAATATTAGAAATGCTAAAATCTAAAGGCCAAGTAACTTATATAGAAAGACAAGAAACTGGTATAGAAATTAAAAAATAATCATTAAAAAGAAACCTTTAAAACAGGATAAATATTAGTTTCATCTGGAACATCTGATAGTGTAGAAAAATCCGTTTTAGACGAACTCCATTTTAATGTAGTGTCTAATTTTTCTAAATCGTCAGCTTTTTCAACAGAACTATCGTAATATACATAAACAACATTAGATTTTGTACTAAAATTTATATTATCTACGCTATTTTCTAAATAATTGTTAGTGATTAAAGAATTAATATCAGCAGGAATAGCATTTTCATTATAATAATATTGAATAATAGAAGTTTCTAAAACTTTCATATCATTTACTATTTTTGTCATCTTTGCTTTTGAAATAACATTATTAACCATTGGTACTGCAAAAGTTCCTAAAATTGCAATAACAGCTAAAACAATTAATACTTCATACAAAGAAAAACCTGACTTTCTTTTCAATGACATCCCCATACCTCCCGTTTGTTAATATTTAAACGAAAATATTATATCATATAATTAACATGCTTTCAATAATATGATATTATTCAATAATATAAAAAAATATTAATTATTTTATTCTAAAATAATT
Source organism: Marinitoga sp. 38H-ov (assembly GCF_011057715.1). Classification (NCBI taxonomy): domain Bacteria; kingdom Thermotogati; phylum Thermotogota; class Thermotogae; order Petrotogales; family Petrotogaceae; genus Marinitoga; species Marinitoga sp. 38H-ov. Next base: position 25,473 of record NZ_LNGH01000025.1, on the reverse strand, counting down.
ATAATAATTAAAATGTATTTTCAATATGATATAATATAAGAGCGAATTTTTGTGGAGGTGAAAATATGGCTATATTAATAACAGGAGGAGCAGGATATATAGGTTCTCACGCATGCGTAGAATTTTTAAATGCGGGATATGAAATTGTTGTTTTAGATAATTTTTCAAATAGTAAACCAGAAGTATTGAAAAGAATAAAAGAGTTAACAGGAAAGGATTTCAAATTTTACGAAGTAGATTTGTTAGATAAAGAAAAAGTAGAAGAAATATTTAATGAAAACAATATAGAAGCAGTAATTCATTTTGCTGGTTTAAAAGCAGTTGGTGAGTCAGTAGCAATACCTTTGAAATATTATAAGAATAATATAACTGGAACATTAAACTTATTAGAAGTAATGCAAGATAAAAATGTAAAGAAAATAGTATTTAGTTCTTCTGCAACAGTATATGGTAATCCAGAAACAGTTCCAATAACAGAAGACGCACCTCTTTCAGCTACAAATCCATACGGTAGAACAAAATTATTTATTGAATACATTTTAAAAGATTTATATGTATCAGATAATGAATGGTCTATTGCATTACTTAGATACTTTAATCCAATAGGAGCACATGAATCTGGTAGAATAGGAGAAGATCCAAATGGAATCCCAAATAATTTAATGCCATATATAACCCAAGTAGCTGTAGGAAAAAGAGAAAAACTAAATGTATTTGGAAATGATTATAATACACATGATGGAACAGGGGTAAGGGATTATATTCATGTAGTTGATTTGGTAATAGGACATATAAAAGCGTTGGAAAGGATTATGAATGATACTGGCGTTAAAATATATAATTTAGGAACAGGTGTTGGATATAGTGTTTTAGATGTTGTAAAAGCATTTGAAGAAGCAAATGGAATAAAAATACCATATGAAATAGTTGATAGAAGACCAGGAGATGTAGATCAAGTATATGCAGATCCAACAAAAGCATTAAAGGAATTGGGTTGGAAAGCAGAAAGAAATATAGTAGATATGTGTAGAGATTCATGGAATTGGCAAAAAAATAATCCTAATGGATATGATGACTGAGGGCTTAGCCCTCAGTTTTTTAATTGTTACATAGTTTCAAATAATCATAAAAACAAAAATTAAAAATTGTGCTATAATTTAATTTGAGAATTTTATGGAGGATGGAAAATGAATATAGCACAAAAAAGAACAATAAAAAGAGGAATAAAAAAAACAATATATGGAATAATATTATTGATATTAGATTATGTTATTTTAGTTGGATTATATAATGTTTTTAACATATTTGATATGAATATAGTATATTTTTATTCTGGGATATTGAGCGTGATATATTTATTTAGGAAAATGTATTATTTTGAAACACATTTATTTTGGGATGAATTACTAAATATTTTTCATTCCACAGCAATATATTTTTTTGTTATATTAGTGTTATTATTGTTTAGTGGAAATTATATAGATATATTTAAACTATTTGTTTTAATGTTTATGTTCATAATTTTAGACTCTTTAACTAGATATATTTTCAGAAAAATATTAATAAAATTTAAATTATTTAGTACAAATGTTATTATTTTAGGAATTGGAGAATTAGCCCAGGTAGTGTATGATAAAATTAGTCAACATCCATTTACAACATATAATATTATAGGATTCTTAAAATATAATGATGATAAAATTATTGTTGATAAAAATAAAATAATAGGTGATTTGGATGATTTTAATAAAATAATTAAAAAAAATAATATTGAAGAAGTAATAATAGCTATACCCAATTTATCAAAATTTGAATTATCAAAAATAATAACAAAATTTGAAAGAATGATTAGAAAAATTAAATATATACCAGACTTATATGGATTAATAAGCTTTTCTAATAAAATACATGATTTAGATGGAATTCTTGCAATTACTGCATCTCAAGAATTATTAAATCCGTTGAATTTAATTATAAAAAGAATATTTGATATTGTATTATCAATAATAGGTCTTATATTATTATCTCCAGTATTTTTAATAATAGCAATTTTAATAAAAAAAGAGGATAAAGGACCAGTGTTTTTTAAACATAAAAGAATAGGAAAGAATTTAGAAGAATTTGAGATGTATAAATTTAGAACAATGTATCCAGATGCAGAAAAGAGATTGGAAGAATTACTTGAAAAGGATGAAAAGATAAGAGAAGAATGGTATAAACATTTTAAATTAAAAAATGATCCGAGAATTACAAAAATAGGAAAAATATTAAGAAAAACATCATTAGATGAATTGCCTCAATTAATAAATGTATTAATAGGAAATATGAGTTTAATTGGTCCAAGACCTGTTGTAAGAAAAGAAGTAGAATTATATTATGGTGAAGATGTTGCAAAAGAGGTATTTTCAATAAAACCTGGAATAACTGGAATGTGGCAAGCAAATGGTAGAAGCGATATTGAAGATTATAGTGAAAGAATAGCTTTGGATCTATATTATTTAAGAAATTGGTCATTAGAATTGGATTTCATAATATTTTTAAAAACTATAAAAATTGTAATAGATAAGAAAGGAGCTTATTAATTGAAGATATTGTCTATATCAAGAAACTATTTTCCAGAAATTGGTGGAATTGAAATAGTTGCTAGAGAGATAAATAAATTATTTAATTCTACAGCATTAACATATAATCCAAATAAAAAAGGTTATAAAATTGATAGAGTTGATAATACAGAGGTTCATAGATTACCAATATTTATTGAAAAAGGTTCAGTAAGAATCTCTTTAAAATATAGAAATGTATTAAATAAGTTATCAAAAGATAAGGATATATTATTATATCACTTTGCTTCTGGGCAACCAGAGTTGGATATTTTTTTAAATGGAAGTATAAAAGATAAAAAGAATATATGTTTTTATCATATGGATATAGCAGGTAGAGGATATTTTGGAAAAATATATAATAATCTAATAGTAAAAAAATATTTAAAAAAAATGGATAAGATTATAGTTACATCACCAAATATAATTAATACATCTCCTGTATTAAAATACTTTAAAGAAAAAATATCTGTAGTTCCTTTATTCGTAGAAACAAATCATTTTTATTATAGGCAAGATAATTATAGAAATAAATATGTATCTAAAAATGAAAAATTAATATTATATATTGGAAGACTTGGGAGATATAAAGGTATAGAATATTTAATAAAATCAATGGAAAATCTTCCAAATAATTATAAACTATTGATTATTGGTAAAGGTCCAAAAGAAACTGAACTGAAAGATATTACCAAGGATTTAAATCTAGAAAATAGAATTATATTTGAAAATCATATTAGTTATAATGAAATGCCAAAATATTATTCTGCAGCAGATGTATTTGTATTACCTTCAATTGATAGAGGTGAAGCATTTGGTTTAGTTGCATTAGAAGCAATGGCATGTGGGATTCCAGTTGTTTCCACTGAATTAGGCACTGGAACTACTTTTCATAATATAAATGAACAAACAGGAATACATGTAAAACCTATGAATTCAAAAGAAATATCAAGTGCAATAAAAAGAATTGCGGAAGAAAATTGGAAAGAAAATAAAAAAGAATTGATAATAAAAAGAGCTAAAGAATTCGATATTGAAGTGTTTAGAAATAGGATAATAAAAGAATTGAGGTGAATTATGAAAAATATATTGATACTAGACCACGCATATTGGTTTGGTGGAGCTGAAAAGGTACTTGTTGATTATCTTAAGGAATATAATAGAGATAAATATAATATAATAGTAGGGGTAACAACAGAAAGTGAATTTACTGAAAAACTAAAAGAAGTAAATATTGATTATAAAATATTTCCTTTAAGCAAAGATTTTTTAAAAATTAGTAGATCAGAATTATCATTCAAAAATATAATAAATATTTTTGAATATAGAAAAATGATTAAAGAATTATCTCGTTTTGTAATAGAAAATAATATAGATATTATATTTACAAATTCAATGAAAGCGCATATATATGGAGGACAAATTTCAAAAAAAACAAATGTTAAAGCAATTGCTAGGTTACATGATGTTGTTAATGGAGATTTTATATCTCCATTAAAAGGTATGTTAAAGAAAACCTTTAATAATAATTTTTATCATATATCCTGTGTATCGGAAACAGTAAAAAAGAGTTTAATTAGAATAGGTGTAAATGAAAATAAAATATCAGTATTATATAATGGAATTCCAAATATGAAACCAAAAAGAGACACAGAATATTATAAAAAATTACATGATTTATCAGAAAATGATTTTATTATTTCAGTAATAGGTTGGATTCAACCATCTAAAGGGCAACTAGAGATTATAAAAAGTATAAAAGAAATTTTAAAAGATAATATAAAATTAATGATTATTGGTGATGCAAATGAAAAAAACAAGGAGTATTTAGAAAAAATAAAAAAATATATTAAAATCAATAGATTGGATAATAATGTAATTTTAGTTGGACATACTGATGATGTTAGTGGTTATTTGGAAATAAGCGATGTATTTATACATTATCCATTTATTGATGATTCTCTACCAACTGTTTTAATTGAAGCATTATATCATAACAAGACAATAATTGCTAGAAAAATAGGCGGTATACCTGAAATAATAAATGAAAATAATGGATATTTAATAGATAGTATAACTCATTTAAAGGATTTAATATTTAAAATTTATAATAATCCAAATAAATATAAAAAGATGATAGATAAAAAATATTTTGAAGAAAAATTCTCATATGAAAATTATATAAAGGGTATAGAGGAGTTATTTGAAAAATGAAAATTAATTTAAAAGATATAATAGTATTGAGTTTAATATTATCTTTTTCATTTTCATTTTTCAATTTAATTCCAGCATACCCGATTTTTGTAGTTTTTGGAATATTATTTTTAATACTATATATATATTTTCCAGAAAAAGTATATATATCAAGAACAAATAAATTGTTTTATATTATAGGTTTTTTATACTTTTTTAGTGCTGTTATTACAGGTATACCATTTTCAAAATTTTTATCATATGATAATTTTAGACATGATGGGAATTTCTATATAACATATATGCCACTATTTCTTCCTATATTATCAACAGAATTCAAATCAGGTTTAAATTATAATAAAATATTAATTAAAGTATATAAAATTATTAGTCTTCTAACTTTTGGATTAACTCTTTCATTTTTATTAGGAAAACCTATAGGCATATCATCAGATGGAATATACCATTATTTATTTAAAGCACATAATGCTGCAGGTGGATATTATTTAATGTTATCTGTTTTTGGTTTGGTATTATACTTAAAAGAAAAAAATATATATAATTTATTTTATTTTTTTTCTAATATAATAGCTCTTTATTTTTCAAAGTCTAGGGGTTCTCAATTAGCTTTTATATGGGTTATTGGATTGATGATTATAAATGAGTTAATTAAAAGTAATAAATTAAAAAGAATATATTATATATTAACCATAATAGGGGCTATAGTAATAATATTGGGTGCATATTATATATCAAAAGAACATGGAATATATAATTTAAGCCCAACAAATACGGAAGTATTTGATTTAAATGATCCAAATAGAACCGCAAATATATCTGATAGATTATTTGTATTATGGCCAAGAGCGATTGATGATTTTATAAAAAGTCCAATATTTGGTATAGGATTTACAAGATATAATGACATTCCATATAATTTTGAGGGATTAAAAAATATATATATGTTTAATACATCTAAAGTCCAATTTTCTGATGCACATGCACACAATTCATATTTGCACATTTTAGCAGAAACCGGGATAATAGGTTTTATATTTTTTATATTATTAATAAAAGAATTGTTTTATATATCAAAAAAAATACCAGACGTTTTTTTCTCAAAATATATATATTATTCTATTTTTGCAATATTAATAGCAGGTCTTACGGAACATAGAATTTATACACCAGCACAAGTAATGCCATTTACAATTATATTAGAATTTTTAATATACGTATATTATGAAAAAATATATTTGGAGGAATAAAAATGAGAAATGATATAACTTTAAGGGATGTATTTAATACAATAAAAAGACGTTGGTATATAATAATAATTTTATCTATTGTATTTTTTTCTATTATAATGTATATATATAGTATCCTTCCTAGGACATATACATCATATATGGAATTAGAATTATCTTCATCTAATTCAGGAGGAGATAATTTATCATTATTATTATCAAACTCGGGAAATAATACAGAAATAAAAACTGAAATAGAAAAAATGTATTCAGATGAAATATTAAAAAACATAATTAAAGATTTTGATATGGTAAAAAGAAAAAATAATTCTAGACATATTATAGATAGATTAAGAGGTAAAGTATATTATGAAAGGGATTTAATAGAAATATTAAAAGAAGAATTGATAATAGAAGCAAAGAGTGGAACAAATATAATTAAAATATCTTATACAAAAAGAGATCCTGAATATGTAAAAAAAGTTTTGGATAAATGGTATGAATATTATATAGAATATTATGAAAAAATACAAAAAGAAAAAAATAATGAAAAAATATCATTGTTAATACCATTATTAGAACAAATTAATCAGGAATTAGAAAGTATAAATAAAAAGGTAGTTGAGTATGAACTTGAATATAAAATATCAGATAAAAATCCATTAATGGATAAATATTATGATGTAGTAAAGAAAATATACCAATATTCAGAAGATAAAAATTCCTTAGAGATAGAAATAAAAAATTTCGAAAATGTGTATTTGAATATTGACCAAGAAATGAAAGAAGTATATTTAACAGAAAAGAATAGTGAAATAAAAAATATTAAAACACAATTAGAAAATAGTCAATTGGAATATGAAACATTAAAAATAATATCTCCAAATTCTCCGAAATTATTTGAACTAGAAACAAGTATAAATGTATTAAAAACAGAATTATCAAAGAAATTAGAAATATTAATAAATAATAAAGATATGTATTTAAGTGCAATATCAATGGATTTATTAAATAAATATAAAACATTAAAATATTCTTATGAAGTTTTAGATACACAATATAATATGCTTAAAAATCTAGAAAAAAAATTAAGTGAAGAAATTACAAATCAATCACCGATATTGTATGAATATTTATCATTAAAAAAAGATCAAAAAATACTTGAAGAAAAATACAATATAGTTAAAACAGCTCTTGAACAAACAAGGTTAAAAACATTGTTAGAAATACAAAAACCATCAATATTAAATAATTCTTTTGTTCCAACAAGACAAGACTTTCCATCATTTAAAATGTTTTTTATTGGAGGGTTTTTTATATCAATATTTTTAGCCTCTATAATAGCTTTAAGATTTGAATTAAAAGATAATAAAATATATTCATTGAAAGATTTTGAATACAATTATAAAAAACCTGAATTAATAGTAAACGGAGATATTTCAAAAATCTCAAAGTATTTATATATGATTAATAAAAATAATATTTTAATAGTAAATACAGCTAGTGAAAATATATTAGATTTGTTATATGCTGAATTAAGTAATTTAAATTATAATTTACTTAATATAAATAAATTAGATATTGAAAAAATAAAAGAAATAGATGAAAAATTAAAAAAAGATAAAAATATAATTATAATAAATTCTAATGATGAAAATGATTATAACATATTAAAATTGAAAACTGAAGAAACAATATTTATAGTTTCCAAAAAATCAAAAATAGAATATTTTGATTTTAATTCAAAAGTTATATATATAAGGAGTGTATAAATTGATACCTAAAAAAATTCATTATTGCTGGTTTGGAAAAGGTAAGAAACCAGAGATTGCCAGAAAATGTATTGAAAGTTGGAAAATACATTTACCAGATTATGAGATAATAGAATGGAATGAAGACAATTTTGATATTAATGAGAATATATATATAAAGGAAGCATATGAAAATAAGAAATACGCATTTGTAACTGATTACGTTAGATTAAAGGTATTATATGAATATGGTGGAATATATATGGATACAGATGTAGAAGTAATTAAAAATCTTGATAAATTTTTACATCACAATGCTTTTTCCGGTTATGAAAATGATAAATTAATACCAACTGGAATAATGGGAGCAACACCAAAAAATAGCTGGATAAAATTACTTTTAGATTATTATAATGATAAAAAATTTGTTTTAGATGATGGAACTTTTGATTTAACTACGAATGTTATAATTATTACAGAATTGTCTAAGAAAATGGGTTATATAGGTGGAGGAAAATATCAAGAGTTTGGCGATGGTATAGCTATATATCCATTTGATTATTTTTGTGCAAAGAATGATCATACTGGTGAAATACATATAACAGATAATACTCATACAATACATCACTTTTCGGGGACATGGCAACCTTTACCAAATAAAATAAGAAAAAAAATCAGAAAAATTATAGGAAATAAGGCATATAATTTTATAAGAGATTTATTAAGAGGGGAATTAAATGATAAAAAAAATAATAAAGATAATACTTGAAATTATATACAGTATAAAAAAATATAAGTATGATGTATTAATAATAGATGATACACCATATAGTGGTTCAAATTCTTATGCCTTTTTTAGATATTTAAAGGATAAAAATCATTTAAATGTTAAAATAATAAATAAATCAAAAAATATTTTTGAATATTTAGATTTAGTAAAATCCTCAAAATATGTATTTACTTCACATGATATAAATGTTTTCTTTAAAAGAAAAAATCAAAAATTTATACAGTTTTGGCATGGAATACCATTAAAAGCAATGGGGCTTTTAGACAAAACAGAAAAAAGGAAAAAGAAAATATTAAAAAATTGGATGAAATATGATTATATTATTTCATCTTCTCCATTTTATAATACGTTATTAAATTCCACAACAGGAAATTATTTAGGAAGATATATTGTTACTGGATTTCCGAGAACTGATTATTTATTTAAAAATGGAAGATTAAATGAAATAATACAAAAAAAAGATAAAAAAATTATATTTTTTATTCCAACATTTAGAAAAGGTTATGTAAATAGAGATATTTCCGAAGGTATAGAAAGAAATAAAAATATATTTGGAATATCAGATTTTAATATTTCAGATTTTGAAAAATTTTTAATTGAAAATAAAATTTTATTTATAGCGAAACTCCATCCTATAGAAGAGAGATATTATAAAAAATTATATGAAAATTACAATTTAGAAAATTTCATGTTTTTATCAGAAGATATATTATCAAAAAAAGATATAGATTTATATGAAATTTTACCTGATTCTGATATGTTAATTACAGATTATTCTAGTATATATTTCGATTATTTGTTATTAAATAAACCTATTATATTTATTAATAATGATATAGAAGAATATATAAAAGTTAGAGGATTATTATTACATCCATATGAATTTTGGACCCCAGGCGATAAAGTTAGAACACAAACTGATTTACAAAATTCAATATTAGATAATTTTAAAGAAGATAAATATATTGATCATAGAAAAATTTTAAAAGACATGTTTTTTATATATGGGAATAATTCATGTGAAAGAATATATAATATAATTTTTAATGGAGGATTACATGAATCTATTTAAAAAAGGAATTAAAGCTTTTTCATGGACTTTTATAGGTAGTGGCATAGGATTTATATTTCAATTAATAATTGCTAAATTATTAGGTGCATCAGAATATGGTAAAGCCAATGTAATTTTAGGATTTATTGGAACATATTATTCATTTTTGAGTTTAGGGTTACCAACGTTATTAATTAGAGAAAGTGGGAAAAATATATATAATGCAAAAAAAATATACTCTGATTTTATCAGAATATATTTTTTATTAGATATTCTAATATTTCCATTTATATATATGACATTTGATGAGAGTATAGTATATAACAAATTTAATGTAATAATTATTTTATTTTTAGTTTTTTTATCACAGGTAGAAAATTTAACATATTCATATTTTATTGGAATAAAAAAACAAGATACCGCTAGTTTTATTAGAGATACATTGATTAGACTAATCAGAGTAGGCTCATTTTTTATATTCTTTTTTATTATTTCTAACTATTTCTCATTTATATTAGCTTATTTATTTTCATTATTAATACCTTTGATAATATCCATAAGATTTTATACTAAAGAAAAATATTTATCTCTAAAATGGATTATTAAAAATTCATGGAAATTTTATTTTATAACTATAACTTATTCATTGTATGGAAATTTATCTAAAATAATGCAAAGATTATATTCAACAAATGAATCTGTTGGTTATCTTTCAATTGGAATAACATTAGGTACAATAGGAGCAATGTTAGGTACAGCTTTAGCTAATGTAACAATGCCTGAATTTGCTCTTGCATGGAAAGAAAAAGATTTAAAAAAAATAGATTTAATATTTAAAGATGTATCGCGTTGGAATACTTTTATTATGTTGCCTATAATTAGTTTTATTGTTATACATATTAATAGAATATTATCTTTTTTAGGAGAAGATTATTCAAAAGGTACATTAATAGTTTCTCTAATATTAATATCTCAATTTATTAATTCTTTTGTTGGTCCTAATGGTACATTACTGAATATGTCTGGATATGAGGGGCTTGAGATAATAAATGGTTTAGCGATGATAATTACAGGTGTATCAACTGGATATTTATTAGGACCAAGATATTCTTGGGGTATTGCATTTTCTTTTGCGGCATCAATAATTGTTGTAAACTTATTGAAATTTATTCAAGTAAGAGTTATATATAATATTTATCCATATAAAATAAGAACATTATTTTATATATTGTTATTTGCTTTCACTTCTATTTTTATATTTAGCTTTACAAAAAGTATATCGAATATCTATTTTTGGGTAATTATAAATTCGATTATTATTATATTAATAATATTCTTTTCATTTTATTTTTCTCCATTTTCTCAAGATAAGGAGATAATAGATAAGTTTTTAAAAAAAATTGGGGTGAAATGATGAAAACAGTAATTACATATGGTACATTTGATTTATTTCATATAGGGCATCTTAGATTATTGCAAAGAGCTAAAGAGTTAGGTGATAAACTAATTGTAGCTGTTTCAACAGATGAATTTAATGCTATTAAAGGGAAAAAATCTATAATTCCATATGAACAAAGAGCAGAAATCGTAAAAAATATTAAATGTGTTGATATAGTAATACCAGAAAAAAATTGGGAACAAAAAATAGAAGATATAATAAAATATAATGTAGATATTTTTGTTATAGGAGAAGATTGGAAAGGGAAATTTGATTATTTAAATGAATATTGTGAAGTAGTTTATTTACCAAGAACAGAAGGAATATCTTCTTCAGAAATTAAAGAAATTTTACAACATATATCTAAATTATCAACTACTGAGTTAAAAAAAGCATTGGATATTTTAACTAAAATAGATTTTGATGAATTAAAAGAAGCATTTGAAATATTAGAGCAATTAAGAAAAGACTTGTGGTGATTATATGACAATTTTTATAATAGGATATATGCATCCAAAATATGACAAAAGGGTTTATAGAATGGTAAAATCATTATCTAAGAAAAATAAGGTAATATATCAATATATAACAAATAAAAATGAAGAAGAATATTTTAAAGATAATATAAAATATATACCTATAAAATATAAAATAAATTTTGAAAATAAGATAAAAGAGGTAAAAAGCAGAGGAAAGTTTGATAAAAAAATTATACAATTAATAAGAGAATTTGAATATGACATATTATACATGCATCATTTTCTGACAACAAAACCAGTTCTTCCTTTTAAAATAGCAAAAAAAAGAAATAAAAAAATAATATATGATATTCATGAATATCATCCGGAAAATTTCTTAAACAATTTATCAGGAATAAAAAAACAGATAAAAGAAAAAGTATTATGGAAGATTTTTGAAAAACAATTAAATTTATCAGATAAATTAATTTTTGTATCAAAAGATATGCAAAAAGATATATATCAAAAATTAAATATTCATAATGATTATTATATCCAAAAAAATTATGCCGAAATATCAATACAATCAAAAGAAAAAATAAAAGAAATATCTTTTGTAGGTAAAATAAATAGAAATTTAGAAGATGAGAAAGAAATATTAAAAAAGCTAATTCAAAAAGGTTTTAAATTTAGAATAATAGGTATGGAATCAGAATATTTTAAAGATATACCACATGACTATACAAAATTTTTACCATATGAGGATATGATGAAAGAATTATCAAAATCATTATTTTCATTAATATCATTTAATACTGTAAAAAATAGAAATTATAAAAATGATATATTTTCTCTACCAAACAAATATTATGATTCAATAGCAGCAGAAACTCCTGTAATAGTAAAAAATACGTTTATATCAATGGCAAAAGAGGTAGAAAAATATAATATTGGTATAGTTATTAATCCAAAGAATATAGATGAATCAGTAGATAAAATAATAAAAGCATATGAAAATTATGAAGAATTATTAGAAAATATAAGAAAATATAAACATGAATTTGTTTGGACAGAAGAAAAAGAAAAGGAATTTGTTAATTTTGTATTGTCTTAATGGGGGGATAACATGGAAAAAGTATCTAGTAAAAAAGTATCTATTATAATACCAACACTTAATGAAGAAAAATATATAGAAAAATGTTTAAATTCATTAATAGAAAATGATTATGAAAATAAAGAGATAATCATTGTTGATGGATTAAGTACTGATAACACAAAAGAAATAATTGACCGAATAAAAAATGAAAATAATAATATAGATATAAAAATAATTGATAATGAATTAAAAATAACACCAGTTGCTTTGAATATAGGAATAAAAGAAGCAACTGGTGATTATATTATGATAGCAGGAGCACACACAACATATTCAAAAAATTATATATCTGCTTGTATAAAAAGATTAGAGGAAAATAAATGCGATATAGCTGGAGGATTAGTAATTACGCAGCCTGGTAAAGATACAGCAATTGCTAAAGCAATTGCAAATGTATTATCTCATCCTTTTGGGGTAGGAGGAGCTAAGTATAGAACATGTAATGAAAAAGAAGAATATGTAGATACAGTAGCATATGGAATATATAAAAAAGAAGTATTTGAAAAAGCTGGATTATTTAAACCAGAATTAAAAAGAAATCAGGATATAGAAATGAATTTAAGACTAAAAAAAATAGGAATGAGAATAATGCTCATTCCAGAGGCTAAAAGTTATTATTATGCGAGAGATAATTATAATGATTTATTTAAAAATAACTTTTTAAATGGATTGTGGGTAATTTTATCTACACATTATTCCAAAAAAGCATATTCTATTAGACATATAGTACCATTAATATTTGTACTATTTTTAATCTTAGGAACAATAGCTTCGATTTTTTCTGGTATAATAAGAATACCATTTTTAATTATATTATCTTTTTATGTATTTTTAAGTATTTTCTTCTCATTAAAAATTGCTATAAAAAATAAAGATTTTAAATTATTTTTTCCAATGTTATTTTCATTTTGGATATTACACATATCATATGGATTAGGATCCATATATGGTTTGTTTTTGATATTATAGGAGTGATTACTTTGAATATATTAATATTTTCGGAAATGTTTCCTAAAAAAAATAACCCATCTTCCGGTATATTTATTATTGAAAGATTAAAAGAATTAAATAAAATAAATGATATAAAATATGATTTTATTCCAATTTCAACTGAAGACAATTTAATAATGAAAACATTAAAAAAAGCAAGAAATATTAAACCATTAATATTACCAAATAAAATACAAGTAGAAGCTAGATCATTTATACCATTAAAAGTAAAATTATCAACTATTGATAGATTGGGAATATTGAAAAACATACCAAAATATTGGATAAAATATGCAAGTAAAATGGCAAATGAAATAATTAAAAAAGTTGATATAGATTATGATATTATACACGCTCATAGGGTTTTTCCTGAAGGGTATGCAGCTTATTTAATAAATAAAAAATATAATATTCCATATATTATTACAGCACATGGAGGGGAAATTCACTCTATTTCAAATAAATACTATGAAATTATAAATTTAATATTTAATAATGCTAGTAAGATAATATTCGTAAGCGAAGCTTTGAGAAAAATAGCCTTAAATATATTTGATATAAAAGAAGAAAAAACTGTTGTAATTCCAAATGGATATAATCAAAATATATTTAAACCATATGATAAAAATGAAATAAGAAAAGAATTAGGAATATATAAGAAAAATTACAATTATGTAGGATTTGTTGGGAATCTAATACCAATAAAAAGAGCTGATAAATTACCAGATATATTTAATTTAATAGGAATAAAAAATACAAAATTTATTGTTGTTGGAGATGGATATTTAAGAAATGAAATAGAAAATAAAACAAAGAATTTAGATATATTATTTACAGGTAGAGTATCTCAAAATGATGTAGCAAAGTATATGAATGCTATGGATATAATGATATTACCAAGCAGGAACGAAGGATGGCCATGTGTTGTTCTTGAAGCGCAAGCGTGTGGAACTGACGTGATAGGAAGTAATAATGGAGGAATTCCAGAGGCTATAGGGTTTGAAGAATATATTGTTGAGGATGATGATAACTTTGAATATAGATTTGCAAAAAGAGTAAGAGAGGTTTTAAAAAATGGGTATGATAGAAATAAAATAATTGATAGAGCTAAAGAGTTTACGTGGGAAAATATAGTAGATAAAGAGATTAATATATATAATAAAATATAGATAATAAAATTACAAATGTATTATAAAATATTAAAAAGAAATAAAAATTGAGGTGTAAAATGAAAATAGCATTAGTTTCTTCCGACAATTCAAAAGTATTTCAAAGTGGTGGAAAACATATACATCAAAACTTATTAGAAAAAGGATTTAAAGAACTAAATTATAATATAAATGTATATTATCCGCCTGTGAACTATAATATATTATCATTATTTTTTTTATCTCTAAAAAATTTTAATAAAATATTTGATACATCGTTACCTGTTATGAAAAAAAAGCTTTTTTTAGAACATAAATTAAATTATTTTAGAAATTTAAAATTGAGTAATTATAATATTGTTCATGCACATGATGTTCTTTCTGCTTATGGAGTGAATCACTCTAATATAATATTGACTTTACACGGATATTTTGCTAAAGAAGGGTTAAATTATAATGATTTTTCAGAAAAAGAAAAAAATAAAATTTATAATTATTATTATAATATAGAAAAAAAAGCTTTAAAAAACGTAAAGCAAATTATAGCTGTGGATACTAGAATTAAAGAATATTTAATAAATGAATTTAAATTCCCCGAAGAAAAAATAGAAGTTATTTATAATTTTATAGACACAGACAAATTTAAAGTTATTGATGACATTGAAAAAAATAAATTAAGAGAAGAATTAAACATTCCAAAGAAATCATTTATTGTTTTAGTCCCTAGAAGATATGTTGATAAGAATGGCGTTATTTATGCTGCTCGAGCCTTTAAAAATATGAATGATAATTTTTATTTTATATTTATTGGTCGCGGCCCTTTAAAAGAAAGAGTATCTGATATTTTAAAAAATAATAAAAATGCGAGAGTATTAGACAATGTTGATCATGATAATATTGTAAAGTATTATCAAGTTAGTGATGTGGTATTAATACCTAGTATTACAACAAATGAAGGAATAGAGGAGGCAACTTCTTTAAGTATGTTAGAAGGCATGGCTTGTGAGAAATATGTAGTATGTTCTAATATTGGTGGTATGAAAGAAGTAATAAGAGATGGAGTTAATGGATTTTTGATAAATCAGAAAAGTGAAAAAGAAATAATAAAAATTATAAATTATATATATCAAAATTCCGAAAAATTATCTTACATAAGATCAAATGCTAGAGAATATGTTGTAGAAAATCATGGTTATATTCAATATATAAATAAATTAATAAAAATATATGAAAAACTATTAAATAGAAAATAATTTTTTCAAATATATGATTTTAAATAATTATAATTTTAGTACTATCCATTAATCAATCGATTGATATATTAATTTCATTCAAAACATTAGTAACATTAATAGTAAAAATTGAAATTCTAAATCTTTTATGTTAAAATATGACTAGAATATTAAAAATACAAGAATGGAGGAATAGTATGGAACCAGAAATCTATGAAGATGAACTAACGCTAGAGGATATAATGCACATATTTAAAAAACGTTTTTGGTGGTTTTTATTAACTGTAATTGTTACAGTTGCAATAACTATTACATATTTGTTTTTAACTACTCCAATATATGAATCAAGTGTTACTCTGAAAATAGAATCTCAATCACAAAGTTCTATAACAGATTTATTTTCTTCTCAATTATCATCATCAAGACCAGAAATATCTACAGAAGTTGAATTAATAAAAAGTAGAACTAATATTGAGAAAGTTATTGATGATTTGGGGTTATTAGATTATTTTAAAAATAAAATAGAAGACGAAAAAGCAAAAGAAGAATTAACTAAGTATAAAATTATACAAACTGTATCAGAAATGATAACAGTATCTCCAGTTAAGGATACAAATATTGTAAAAATATCAGTACAAAGTGATGATCCAGAATTAGCAAAAAATATTGCTAATAAACTAGCCGAAGTATATAATGAATTTTTAAAAACATTATCTAAAAACGAATATACAGTAAAAAGAGAGTTTATAGAAGAACAAATACCAAAAGTAGAATCCGATTTAAAAAGTGCAGAAGAAACAGTAAGGAAATTTAAAGAAAAAAATCAAGTATTTCTTTTAGATGAAGAAGCAAAAAATATACTTCAATTCCTATTACAATACGATAGTCAAATAAACGCATATAATTTACAAATTCAAGAAAATCAAGCAACTATAAAAGCGTTAAATGATTTGATAAAAAAAGTAGATGAAAAGATAATATCTTCTGAAACAATTACAACAAACCCTATAGTAAGCAATTTAAAATCTAAATTAATTGATTATAGAATAGAATTATCTGGATTATTACAAACTTATTCAGAAACAGATCCAAAAGTTTTAGAAGTAAAAGAAAAAATAAATGAAGCAGAAAAGCTATTAAAAGATGAAGTATCAAAAATAGTTACTTCTCAAGTTCAAACAATTAATCCAGCATACCAGGATATGTATTTACAATTAATCGAAGCTCAGTCAAAGGGTGAAATATTAAAATCAACAATAGAATCATTAACAATTCTTAGAAATACCTATCAAGAAAAATTATCAAAATTACCATTATTGGAACAAAAATTATTAGAGCTTGAAAGAGATGTTAAAATAAAAGAAAATCTATATACATTATTATTAGAAAAATTAGAAGAAACAAGAATAGCAGAAGCGGGTGTAATAGGAACCGCTAAGTTAATTGATAATGCAATTACTCCTGATAAACCTATAAAACCAAATAAAAAATTAACCGCAGCAATAGGTGGAGTATTAGGTATATTCTTAGGTATCCTTGTTGCTTTTATAATTGAATATATGGATAAAAGTATAAAAGATGAAGAAGAAATAAAGAGAATGGCAAAAGGTAGAACTGTATTAGGAAGAATACCAACATTTGAGATAAAGAAAGAATTAGAAAAACCAGAACTAATTGTATTAAATTCACCAACATCTCCAATATCAGAATCAATAAAATTAACAGCAACAAATATAAACTATGCAATTACACCAGAGCCAAAAGTAATTGCTTTAACAAGTTCTGGACCATCTGAGGGTAAGACAGTATCTTCAGCTAATTTAGCAATATCTTATGCACAAAATGGATTGAAAACATTATTAATAGATATTGATATGAGAAAACCAAGAGTAGAAAAAGCCTTAGGTCTTGAAAGGTTTAATGTTGGTGTTGTAAATCATATTTTAAAAGATGTACCAATAGAAAGAATAACTCAAAATTATATAGAAAATCTTGATGTTATTCCAGTTGGACCTATACCACCTAACCCAACATCATTGTTAACATCAAAGAAATTTAAAGAGTTAATGGAAACATTAAAAGAAAGATATGACAAAATAATAATCGACTTACCTCCTATATTAGCAGCAGCAGATGCGTTAATTGTTTCAAAATATTCTGATGGATTAATATTAGTAGTAAGAGCAGGAAAAACACAGAAACATTCATTAAAAGTAGCACTTGAAAATATAGCTACATCAGATAACAATTTACTTGGATTAATAATAAACGATATTAATGAAAAATCATCAAATTATTACTATTATTATTATTATTATTACGAAGATGGAGAAAAAAAGAAAAGAAAAAAGGATAAAAAGAACAAAATATAATAAATAGGGTGGGGATTTTATGTTTGATATACACAATCATATATTGCCAAATGTAGATGATGGATTAAAATCAATTGAAGAGTCAATAGAAATATTAAATGAGTATAAAAAAAATAATATTAATACAGTATTTTTTACCCCTCATATTAATCACCCAACTGTAAAAACAGATATATATAAAATCAAGGAAACATATGAGATTATAAAAGAAAAAGCAAAAGAAATTGGTATAAATACATATTTAGGTAGTGAATTATATTTACAACCTAATAATCCTGAATTTATTCCACTCAAAGATTATTTTGTATTAATAGAATTACCTACGAATGTATATCCTATGTATTTATTAGATAAAATTTTTGATTTACAATTAGAAGGATATGAAATAATACTTGCTCATGTTGAAAGATATCAATGGTTAAAAGATAATGAATCATTAATAGATAGATTAAAAACCATGAATGTATATTTTCAAATGAATTTAGAATATATTGAAAAAGATAATTATTTTTTACCAAATAATCTTATAGAATTTATTGCAACTGATTATCATGGTAAAAAAAGAGGTAATATTGATTTTACATTATTTGAAAAGTATAAGGATATAGTAGAAAAAGGAAAAAAAATATTAAAGATATAATACAATGCCGGGCAATGCCTGGCATTTTTATAATGTGATATAATTATATTGAATATAATAAATGGAGGGATAATATGAAAAAGATAATTATCTTAATTATTTTAATAGCATCACTAACAACTTTTTCTTTTAATTTAAGCAGTAATAATATCATAATATCCAAAGAATTGCTTAATTTATCCGATTCAGCAAGCGGTGGAATATATATTGGTTTTAATTTAGATAATATATTAGATAATCTATCTTTTGGAATAAATTATAATGATGAAGAGGAGTTTTTTACATATCAAAAGGTATTTTTCAAAAAGGTAAAATTAAAAGCAGGAGAAAGAAATTTTGGATTTAGTATAGGATATTATAATAATTCTATAATATTATCTACAGAAGTAAAAAAATATAAAAATGATTTAATATCAAAAAGTTTTTCATATTCATATATATCGGTATATAAAGGAGGAAGTGAAGAAAGAAAATTATCCTTAGATAAATATTTAATACCAACAATAGCAAAAGCATCAGTATTCACATCATCCTTTAATGATGTAATAAATAATAATAGCGTTTTAAATGTAGGTGTTCAATTACAAAGATATATTACTATACCTTTTATAATTAGTAAATCTGATTTAGGTTATTCCTTATCTATACCAATAGGAATAATAGAAGATAAATATATATCTGGATTTTTTTCATATGGAATATTAAATGATGGATCTCCTATATTTAATTTCCAAACACCTTTTAATAAGGATTATTATGCTGGTATACAATTAAAAATGAATAATAATCCTAATTTTATAATTTATTTATCAAAATTAAATATAGATAATCCATTTACAATAATGATTACAAAAAATGGAGGTAGTTTTTTCTTTGAATACTGAAGGATTATATATTCATATACCATTTTGCAAAAGTAAATGTCTATACTGTGATTATCCATCTACAACAAATAATAGTATACAAGAAAAATATTTTGAATATTTATTAAAAGAAATAGATTTATATAATAATTTAAATCATAATATATCAAATCATAATATATCAACAGTGTTTTTAGGTGGAGGAACACCGACATATGTTGATGTTAAACAAATTGATAAATTATTTAGTAAAATAAATAACTTAGATATTGGGTTCAATCCTATTGAAATAACAATAGAATCAAATCCAGAAACATTAAATGAAGATAAATTATATGAATATTATCAGCTAGGTATAAACAGATTAAGTTTAGGAATTCAAACCTTTGATAATGATATATTAAAAAATATGAATAGATTGTATGATAATGAGGTAATAGAAAAAAATTATTATTTAGCTAGAAGATACTTTTCAAATATCAACTTTGATTTTATTCTAGGTCTTCCTGGAGATAATATGAAAGTATTAGAAAATAATTTGAGACTAATAGAAAAATTAAAACCTGATCATGTTTCATATTATATTTTTGATGATGATCATGATACACCATTAAAAAGATTATTAGAAAAAGGAAAAATGAAATTGCCAGATTATGAATATATAGAAAATGGATTTGATTTAATAATAGAAGAATTAAATAAAATGGGATATAACAGATATGAAATATCTAATTGGGCAAAAGAAGGATATGAATGCAAACATAATTTAATATATTGGAATAATGAAAATTATCATGGTTTTGGATTATCAGCAGGAGGACATTATAATAATATTAGATATACAAAAACATGGGATTTTAAAGAATACTTTGAAAAAATAGATAATAATCAAATACCATATGATTATTATAATGAAAATACATTATTAGATGAATTAACAGAAGAACTGTTTATGGGTTTAAGATTAATATATGGAATAAGTGTAGAAAAATTAAAAAATAAATATGGAAAATTATATGAAGAATTTTCTAAAAATTTTTTTCAAATGGCATTAGATTTAATTGTATTTGATGAAAGAATTAGAATGAATGAAAAAGGCCTTGATTTTTCAAAAAAAGTATTTGAAAAAATCTTAGAGGTGAGAGAAATTATAAAAGAACGAGATAGGTTTGATTAATAAAATCCCGGAATTTTCCGGGATTTTATTAATGCCCAAAAACTTCTATAAAAGCATTATAAATATACAGTAAATCTTCATTATAAAATCTCATACCTCTAGTTTCTAAATCTCCTGTAACTGGTTGAATGTTTCTTAACTAAAAATCTTAAAATTTCTGGATTATGAAAATCATATTTTTTATAGAAATACGGTATTGTATATTACTATCATAGTTTTCAATTTCTTCTTTTAATTCATCATTCATCTATTTCTGCAGATAATAATTTTATTTAATTCATTATTAAAATTCTCATCTCCCTTATTTCTTTTATTTTTTCTTCCTTATCCTCATAATCAAATGCTTGGCTTAATAATTTAAAGAAATAATCTATAATTAATACTATTTTAAATATATCCCACATAACTATCCTTTAATTAAACCGGGCCAAAAGCCCGGTTATCATTTAATTGATTAAGTCAAATAGTTCATTAGATGTTGTATCTACAATAGTTGCATTATCTTTTTCATATCCTACTGGTACTAATACTCCTACAAATGAATCCATAGCACTTTGTACTTCTGTTGATGTTAAACCAACTCTTGGATCATTTAAATATATTGTCTTTCTCTTTCCATCTACTGTATTTACAAATGTCATTCTTAATTTCTTTGCCATACTAACACCTCCATTATTTTTTTAATTATATTTCCAAAATAATATCATACTTTAAGCTTGTAATTCATAGTTTTCTATTTTTTCAATTTCTACTAATGATTTTTCAGATAATGATGCATAATTTAATGCTGCAGTATATACTTGATCATCAGTTGCACCTGATATAATTGAAAATGCCTTCCTTTTAATAATTTGTTTTCCATCTAAATCTAAACCATAATCAAAAGAAATTCTAACTTTATCACCTAAATTAATTTTTGTTGCCATACTTTCATCTCCTTTCTTTTTTTTTTCTTTTCATAATTTTTTATTTTTCTTCTCTGTCAGCGCTGACGATTGTAGTATAAAATATTATTTTTGAATGGGAATAATACGTGAATTATTCCCAAATATCGTTACTGAATTGTGAAATAATAAAATTGATGGAGTTTGTATATAATGCATATGCTATAATTAATATAAATATAGATATAAAGTATGTTGTATTTAGAAATATATAACCAGCATAAAATATTGAGATGTTATATTTTAAGTTTAAATATTTCAGAAGTAATAAGGTAGTGTATGATATAATATAAAATTCTGAGGTGTGGTTATGAAAAAAGCGATTATAGTTATTATAATAATTTTCTCCTTATTTGCTTTTGGCTTTAATATTGATATAGGAAATAATATTTCTATTTCAAAAAATATATGGAAGTTGGCGAAGGTTCAAATATTTGATTAAGTTACCCTTTGGATTATTCTGATATACCAGGTATTGGAATAAATTATAATGATAAGAATGAATTTTTTACATATCAGAAGGTCTTTTTTAAGAAAATGAAAATGAAGGCAGGAGAAAGATATTTTAATTTAAATATAGGATATGAAATAAATCTATATTATTATCATCAGAAATAAAAAAATATAATAATGATTTAATATCAAAAGTTTTTCCTATTCATATACCTCTGTATTTAAAGGAGGTAGTGAAAAAAAGAAAATAAGCCTTGATAAATATTTGATTCCAACTGTATTAAAAGCATCAATTTTTTCCATATCATATGATAATTCTTAATAGTATTTCAAATTATGGCATTCAATTACAAAGATATTTTACAATACCAGTTATTGTAGGAATTTCAGATTTAGGATATTCATTTTCTATTCCAATTGGAATAATGATGATAAATATATTTCTGGATATTTTGCATATGGAGTATTATATAATGGAGAGCACTATCCAGAATTTAGTTTTCAAACACCATTTATTGTAAATAAAAAAGATTATTATTTAGGAATACAATTAAAAATGAGTGCAGATTCTGATGTTATGTTTTATTTATCAAAAATAGATATAAATAATCCTTTTACAATTATAATTACAAATAATGGAGTTTGATCTTTTCCAATTTCATTTTAGATTATCTAAAAATAAAAAATTATAATAAATAAAAAATATTATATATATTAGATTGAATAATTTGAAATTAAACCGGGCTTTTTGCCCGGTTTTGATTTAATATATAATATTATTAGAGTATGGGAATGTTTATTATTGGCAAATATCATTACTGAATTGTGATATAATTCAATTGCGGAGGTGGAACTGATGAAAAAATTACCTATTGGAATACAAGATTATAAGGAGATAATAGAGGGGAATTATATATATGTAGATAAAACAAAATATATTTTTGATTTAATAGATAATGGAAAATATTATTTTCTATCTCGACCTAGAAGGTTTGGAAAGAGTTTAACAATATCAACATTATATTATATATTCAAAGGAGAAAAAGAATTATTTAAAGATACATATATATATGACAAATGGGATTTCAAAGAATATCCAATAATAAGAATAAGCTTACTTGATGCAATAAATGATAGTGAAAAAGAATTAAAAGAAGGGTTATTAAAAATAATAAAAGAAGAAGGAAGAAAATATAATATAGAAATAGAATCAGAACATTATAAATATGCATTTGACGAATTAATAATAAAACTTTCCAAAAAAGGAAAAGTAGTAATATTGGTAGATGAATATGAAAAGCCAATATTAGATAATATAAATAACAAAGAAAATGCAGAAAAATATAGAGAAATATTAAGGAACTTTTATGTAACAATCAAATCCAGGGATGAATACATAAAATTTGTATTTATCACGGGAATAACAAAATTCACAAAAACTGGAGTATTTTCTGCATTGAATAATTTAAATGATATATCATTAGATAATGACTATTCACAAATGTTAGGATACACTCAAGAAGAATTGGAATATTATTTTGATGAATACATAATAGAAACAGCTGAAAAATTAGAAATAACAAAAAATGAATTATTACAAGAAATGAAAAAATACTATAATGGATTCTCATTTGATGGAGAACATTTTGTATATAATCCATTTTCAATATTAAAATTCTTTCAAAAAAAGAAATTTCAAAATTACTGGTTTGAAAGCGGATCGCCATCATTCATATATGAATATGTAAAAGGAAGAGAAGTTGAATACGAGGATTTAGTAAAATACACAGTAAATTCCTTAGACTTTACAACAAGAGAAATAGAAGATGCAAACGCTAATATATTCTTTGCACAAGCTGGATATTTAACCTTTAAGGGAAAAGAAAAATATGGTCTTGAAGAAGAATATATATTAGACTATCCAAATCTTGAAGTAAAAAATAGTTTTTCAAAATTAATATTAGAGGCAAATTATAATTTAGAAAATGATAAGATAAAAGAATTAAACAAAACAATATGGAAATTATTGTCAAAAAACAAAATAGAAGAAATAATAGAAGAAATAAAAAGGATAATAAGTGCAATACCGTATAATTTACATCAAAATAGAGAAAGTTATTATCATTCATTAATATATACAATATTAGCATCAGCAGGATTAAATGTAACAGCAGAAGAATTAACAAATCTTGGAAGAATAGATTTAGTATTAGAACATAATGATAAAATATATTTATTTGAAATAAAATTAGATAAAAGCGCTAAAGAAGCGCTAAATCAAATAAAAGAAAAGAAATATTATGAAAAATATAAAAATTATGAAGTTTATATTATAGGAATAAATATAAGCTCAGAAAAAAGTAATATTGATGATTATATTATAGAAAAAATATAAATAATTTAATTGATTTGGACATGTTATAGTGTTTTGAACTAAATTGATAGATTTGGAGGTGGAACTGATGAAAAAATTACCAGTAGGAGAAAGTGATTTTAAAAGTATAATAGAAGATAATATGTATTATATAGATAAGAGTTTATTAATAAAAGAAATTTTATCTGGTGGAAGAGTAATATTAATAACCAGGCCAAGAAGGTTTGGAAAAACATTAAATATGAGCATGATGAAATATTTTTTTAGAAATGACCAGGATAATAAACATTTATTTAAAGGATTAAAGATATGGGAAGAAAAAGAAATAATAGAAAAATATTTAAATAAATATCCTGTAATATATTTGACTTTTAAAGATTTAAAACAAAATAATTATGAAGACATGATAAAGGCAATAAAATATACTATAACGGATATATATAGAACACATAAAAACATTATGGGAAAGTTAGAAGAATTTGAAAAAGAAGATTATATAGAATTAGCTAAAGGAATAGCAGATAATCTAAAATATGAAAATAGTATAAAAAAATTAAGTGAATATCTCTACCGATATTACAACCAAAAAGTAATAT
>NZ_LNGH01000024.1 GCF_011057715.1 Marinitoga sp. 38H-ov | reverse complement strand
TGTTTTCAACATTTTATTTTTTTGGCCCATTTTTCAATTATAATTTGGCTTACTTTTGAGTTGCAAAATACAATCTACAAAAAAGTTATCCAAAAGGAATTGAAAATTATTTTTGTGAACTCATAAAATTAGAATATGAATGGGCAATGGTTTTATTATCAAAAGAAATAGCCAATAAAGAAATAAGCAATAAAGTTGCTATTTGAGGTGGCTTTATTGTAATAATTCTAAAAGGGGGTATTGATATGTCATTCAAAATTATTAGTTTGAATGAACCAGGGATTTTATCAGATTCATCAGATTTAACGCCGTGTGATAGTGATCCAGGTGCCGGAGATGGTGGAATGTCCTGTTTATTTACCTGTGCTCCGGGTAGTTGGGATAGAGTTTTAGAAACTGGAAATCCAGGTGGAGATATATACG
The DNA here is from genome assembly GCF_011057715.1 of Marinitoga sp. 38H-ov. Classification (NCBI taxonomy): domain Bacteria; kingdom Thermotogati; phylum Thermotogota; class Thermotogae; order Petrotogales; family Petrotogaceae; genus Marinitoga; species Marinitoga sp. 38H-ov. The sequence continues at coordinate 1,307 of NZ_LNGH01000024.1, read as the reverse complement.
CACCATCAAGCGGAGATTGCTAAAATAATTTTTTATTAAACTTACCTAACACACCTGCATTTATTGATGCAGGTGTGTCAAGTATTAAAAAGGGAGGAAGTATTTTTATGATAAAAAAAAAATATTATTATTATTAGTTTTTATTTTTCTTATAATTGTAAGTTTTTCCATTAAACTGGATGAAAAGAAAGTAAATACGGCATATAATTATGCCATCAAAAATTATGCAAAATATAATACTAAAAATTTAGAAATATATTTTGAGAAAAACACTAATTTTGCTCCTTATATTGTTGAAATCGCATCATATTATCAAAAGGAAATAGATAGTTTGATAAAGGCTTTTAAAATAAAAATATTCAATAAAAAAATTCCTGTAATTTTATTTGATACAAGAAAAGAAATAATAGGATTATCAGAATATCAAGCCGGTGGATTCTGGAATAATAAGGTAATTTTTGGAACGCCTGTTAATTTAAAACATGAAATTGTACATGCTATTGATTCGTATATTTTAAAAGGAGAAAATTCCTTTTTTAAAGAAGGCCTTGCAAATTGGTTCAAATATATTAATGATGGTCTCGATTTAAGTTCAAAATATCACTTTTATGCTAAATATATGCTTAAATACTCTTCAGAATATAGAAATCTGACTTATGATGAGTTATATAAAAAAATATTTTTAAACTGGAAAAATGGATATACATTTGGAGCATCTTTTATAGGTTTTTTTATTGAACATCATGGAATAGATAATTTCAAAAATTTTTATGTGAATATACAAAAAATGGATGAAAATCAATTTAAAGAGTATATAATGCCATATATGATTAAATGGATACAATGGCTAAAATTTGAAAATATAGAATTTAATTATATGGAAAGTTTTTTTGAATTCTTCAAAGGCAAAGAAATAAATAATTTAAATATAGATTTAAAAAAATGGATAAAAATAAAAAATGTATATAACAGGAACTTTTTCGTTGATACAAATAATAATATTATATTGAATAAGATAAATAGTAATATATATTCCCACACATCAATATACAATTTAAAAGAAAACAAATTAAATTTATATAATGGTAGCTTTGTTGCAATTTCAAAAGATTATTTATTAACAAAGAATAGTGGTATATTAAATCTGAATTTGTATGATTTACAGAAAAAAAGAAAGTTATATAGAATTGATAATGAAATGAAAAATATAAGCCTGGGCTATATTTCTGAAAAAATGGGGATAATATATTTAATTAATGGAAAAGAAATAAAAAAATATAATTTATATACCGGTAAACACATAAAAA
>NZ_LNGH01000023.1 GCF_011057715.1 Marinitoga sp. 38H-ov | reverse complement strand
AAACTAGTTAGAAGTATTTATTATATGCTTAAAAATAATTCATCCTATAATCCTATTGAATTATCTCAATCTTCTAAAAAAATGGTGTTTTTAAAGGATGATAGTAATAATCAATAATAATAATTAAGCGTTTACAATTAACAAAACAACTAAATAATTCTAATTTTTGCACCATGTGCATAATATTTGTTTTACTCTTTTTTCTATCTGTATTATTCTGAATTCTTGTTATTTTTCATCTTTGTTAATTTTCATTGTTTTTTTATTTCCCTCTTGACTTATTACCGGAGACTTTTTTATTGAATTATATCAGTTGAAATAGTTACATTAAAAATATAGTGAATATAAAATATTTAGAATTATTACTGAATATATATAATTTAAGCCAATTTTATGTAAATCATAAAATGTGATTTAATAATGTTTTTATTATGTAAATAAAATATTAATGATAATATAGTAAGGTGTTTTTACATTAGAAATGTTCCAAACAATTGTTTTTAGAAAAATATGATAATATGTTATATAATATAGAAAATAATTATTATAATTTCTTATTACGTTGCAGTTTAAGGAGGGAGAGGAATATGAATTATAGGAAGTATTTAGGAAAAGTTGTTTCTGAAATTGGATTTGGAGCTTGGCAATTAGGTAATGATAAAGAATGGGGAGGGCCGAAAGACTCAGAAGCAATTAAATTAGTAGAGACAGCTGTAGAACTTGGATGTAATTTTTTTGATACAGCTCCAAATTATGCAGAAGGTAAAAGTGAATTAATTCTAGGTGAGGCATTAAAAGAATTTGATAGAGAAAAAATAGTAATAAATACAAAAGTTGGTCATGTTCCTGGAGAAAAAGATGGTTTTGCACCAGAAGTTATAAAAAAAACTGTGGAAAATAGTTTAAAAAAACTTAAAACTAATTATTTGGATTCGGTGATTTTACATAATCCGCCAATAGAAATGCTAGATAAAAATTCTCAACAATTTAAAGTTTTAAAAGAATTAAAAAAATCTGGGTTAATAAAAGCATATGGAGCTTCTTTAGATTTTTCATATGAAGTTGATAAACTAGTAGAAAATACAGATAGTGAAGTAGTAGAAATATTATTTAATATATTTTTTCAAGACGTAAGAAAATCTTTTAATAAAATTAGAGAAAAAGGATTAGCAGTAATAGTTAAAGTGCCTTTAGATTCTGGATGGTTAACAGGAAAATATAATAAAGATAGTAGATTTACTGGAATTAGAAGTAGATGGAGTGTAGAAGATATTGAGAGAAGAGCAAAATTAATTGAAAAAATTAAGGAAATAAAAGGAAATGTGTCTATGGTTCATGAAGCCTTGAGTTATATTTTATCATATGATGTTATTAGTACAATTGCAGTAGGTAGTAAAAATATAGAACAATTAAAAGAAAATTTAAAAGCTAGTGAAATTAAGATGGATAAAAGCAAAGTTAAAAAATATGAAGAATTATATGAAAGAGAAATAGCAATTAATCCATTACCTTGGTAAAAAATTTGAAGAATTACAAATATAATGAATGTATAATAAAAGTCCCATCGAAAAATGATGGGACTTAATTACCCATATAACTAAAGTATACAGAAGCTCTATAACCATCTCTATATATTATAAATCCTACATAATCACCTTTTTTAATCTTTGAAGCTAATTTTTGGAAATCTTTTACAGATTCTAATTTTTCACCTTTTCCATTTACATACATTTCCATTATAATATCGCCTTTTTTAATATTTACATATTGTGCTTCTGAACCTTCTTTAACCTCTTCGACTCTAACACCAAACATGTCTTTTGGTAATTTTAATTCATTAATATCTTCTGGAGTTAAATCTCTAACTTTTAATCCTAAATAATATTCTTCTGTAGCTTGTGCAAATTCTTCTCTTTCGGCTAAAGTAACTGTATATGTAATTTCTTTTCCTTTTCTATTTACAACAACATTAATGCTTTGTCCAGCAGGATAAGTTTTTACTATATATACTAGTTCATCAGCACTATCTATTTCTTTATTATCTATTTTTACAATAACATCACCTGGCTTAATTCCAACCTTTTCAGCAGGGGATCCTTTTTCAATGTCACTAACAAAAGCGCCTTTTGTTACCTTTAACCCGAAGGTTTTTGAAAGTGATTCTGTAACATTTTGTATATATACACCTAAATAAGCTTTTGAAACTTTTCCATTATTAATTAAAGATTCAGCAAATCTTTTAGCAAAATTAATTGGAATAGCAAATCCTAAATTTTGACCTTCAGTAGGATTCACAATAGCAGTATTAATACCTATTACTTGTGCATGTATATTTAATAATGGTCCTCCACTGTTACCTGGATTAATAGCAGCATCTGTTTGAATTAAATCAGCATAATATCCATTTCCATCTGGTTTTGGTATTTTTCTATGAACGGCACTTACTACACCTAAAGTAACTGTATGTTTGAATCCTAAAGGATTACCTATTGCAATTGCCCATTCTCCTATTTGAATACTATCAGAGTCTCCCAATTCTATTACAGGTAATTCGTCTTTAGTTTCAAGTTGTATAACAGCTATGTCAAGATCTCCATCTCCACCTATATATTTTGCTTCATACTTTTTCCCTTCTAAAGTAGTTACGGTAATTCTATCAGCATTTTCAACAACGTGATAATTTGTTAATATATATCCTCTTTTATCAAAAATAAATCCTGTACCTAAAGATTTGAATTCTCTATCTTGTGTCCATGGAGATTCTCCAAAAAATCTCTTATAGAATTCTTCTATAAAAGGATCAATAGATGTTTGCTTATGACCAGTAGCTTCAATATTAACAACAGCTTTAGCAGCTTCGTTTACAACATTAACAACAGGAGATACATAATCTGGATTTACAAAAGCAAATGAAGAAACTACAATTAATAGCATTAATGCAACAACTATCTTTTTCATCAAAATCACCTCCATTGCTATATTTTCTATATATATTTTTATAATGTTTTTCTTAGAATTTCCTTAGAATTATTTTAAATTATTCTAACAAAATTTTGTTGATATTATAAAGGATATCGTGATTCTCTTTCATATCTCGTTCAAAAGAATTCTTAAATGACAATTTTTGTTTTATTTTTAAAGGTTTTCCATCTAAAATAAATATATTTTCTCCAAGAATTGATACCTCAAATGGATCATGTGTAACCATTATAATAGTAAATTTTTCATTGTTCTGTATTTTTAATAATTCATTCATTATTTTATATTTATTTGAAATATCTAGAGACGAAAAAGCTTCATCCATTAAAATAATATCTGGCTTATATGCTATAGCTCTTAATATATTTATTCTTTTTTTCATACCTCCAGATAATTCATATGGAAACATATATAAAACTTCTTTTTCTAAATTTAACATTTTTAAGTAGTTTTCTATTTCCATTATAGAAATATTTTCATTTATAAGTCTAATATTTTCTATTATATTTAACCATGGTATTAATCTATCATCTTGGAAAATATAACCTATTTTTCCTTGTATATAAACCTCTCCACTATCTTTTTCAACAATATTAGATAGTATGTTTAAAATAGTTGTTTTTCCTATACCCGATTCACCTAATAAAATATTTATTTTAGAGTTTTCAAAAATAATATTAAAGTCAGATAATATGACATTGTTATCAAATTTTTTGTTCAAATTAGTTATAATTATATTGTCTTTTTTTTCTTTAGCATCATACATTTCAAATTTTGATAAATCATTTTTTGATAAATCATTCATTGATAAAATTTTTCTAGATAAAACTTTTTTTGATAAAGTATTTCTTAATAAATTTTTTCTAGATAACTCTTTTAAAATTTTTTCACTAATCATCCCAAAAATCGCTAATAGTATAGTATATGCAAATACCCTATCAATATTTAAAGCTATTTTACTAAAAGATAAACTCACACCTAAACCTCTATCTCCAGCTAAAAACTCTCCTACAACAACAGATTTCCACATACTACCAGATATCATATTTAAAGTAGATTTTAAAAAGGGAATTAACGAAGGGAAATAAATTTTTAAAATTATCTTCTTATTATCAACATTGAAAACTTTAGCCATTTCTATTAATTTCTTATCTGTAGATTTTACACCTTCTGATATATTTAAAACAATAACAGGAAAAATAACCATAAAAGCGACAAATACCGGAGTGTAAAAACCTATACCAAACCAAAGCATTGCTATAGCTATATAGGAAACTACGGGAGAACTTTGTATTATCATTAACATTGGTCTAAAAATTTGAAATATATTATTATTTAGACCTGTAATTAGACCTATTGGAATACCAATAATGATAGATATAAAAAATCCGACAATAATTTTTAAAAATGTATTTGCTAAATCAAGGTAAAATGTATAATCCCTAAATAATTTAACCATTTCCCCAAAAACTTTATGTGGAAATGGGATTAATAATGGATTATTTGTAAATATAGAAATTAAATACCAAAGTGCTATTATTAATAATATACCAATTAATGTATTTTTTTTCATATTTCACCTAATCAAAAAATTCCTTTATTTTTTTTGCTATTTTTTCATTTTTAATTACTTCATTTATTTCTTCCCACGTTGCTTTTTTTATTTCTTCTATAGATCCGAAATGATTTATCAGTATTTTTTTTCTTTTTGGACCTATACCTGGAATATCGTCTAATCTAGATCTTTCAAATCTTTTAGCTCTCAATTTCCTATTAAAAGTAATAGCAAATCTATGAGTTTCATCTCTCATAAATATTAGCATCCTCAAAACAGGATGATCAAGAGGTAAATGTAAATCTTCAATATCACCTGGGAATACTATTCGTTCATCTTCTTTAGCAATTCCAACTACATCAACATCAGCATATCCTAATTCATTTAAAGCTTCAACAGCCGAATTAACCTGGCCTTTACCTCCGTCTATAAACAATAGATCAGGTAAAGGATGTTTGGAATATCTTCTTCTAATTACAGTTCTAATAGATTCAAAATCATTAGGTTCTTTAAATTCATCAAGTCTATACCGTCTATAATCCTCTTTTTTAGGTTTGCCATTTTCAAATGTAATTAATGATGCAACAGTATACATTCCTTGTAAATGAGAAATGTCAATTCCTTCAATTCTATATGGTATTTTTTTTAAAGATAATATTTCTTTTGCTTGTTTTAATATATTTCCCAAGTCTGTTTGCTTTTTAACTTCTTCTTTTAAATTTCTTGTAGTGATTGTATATAATTCTTCGTTTTCAGTCTTTAAATCCTTTATATTTTTTAATCCGTTTTTATTTAAATAATGAATAACTTCCTCTTCTAAATTATTATCAAAATCCTTTATCCAAATTTCATCTGGAATAATATTTTTTCTAATTAAATAATATTGATGAATAAATTCATTTATATCTTCATCTATTGTAAAGGTTAATTTAGAGATAATATAACCTTGTCTAATTATTAATAATACAACTATTGGATACTCTTCATCCTTAGCAATTATGTCAATATTCTTATTATGTATCATTTCAACGCCAATTGGTACAAATAATCTATCTAGTTTAAATAATAAATCTCTTAATTGAGCTGCTTTTTCAAAATTAAGAATTTTAGCATATTGTTGCATAGATTCTTCTATATAATTTCTAATAGATTTGATATTACCTTTTAAAAATCTTTTTACTTTACCAATAGCTTTATTGTACTCTTTCTTATCCACCTCAACATAACAAGGCGCAAAACATTTTCCTAAATGAAATAAGAAGCATGGTTTAGACTTTCTATCTAATTTTCTTTCACACGTTCTTACTTTGTATACCCATTGTATAATTTCAATAATACCTCTAACCATACCTACATTTGAATATGGGCCGTAAAAATAAGCGTTTTCACTTTTTTTTGTTCTTACTAATTTTATTTGTGGAAAATCCTCTTTTGTTATAGCAATATAAGGATACACACGTGTATCCTTTAATAATATATTGTATTTAGGTTTATGAGTGAATATTAAATTAGATTCTAAAATAAGTGATTCATCTTCATTTCTTACAACAATATAATCTAAAAATTCTGCTTCAGAAACAATCTTTTCAACTTTTTCATTTTTTTCTTGATTAGATTTATTAAAATAAGAAGATAATCTATTTTTTAATTTTTTTGCTTTACCAATATATATAGGTTTTGAATTTTTATCTTTAAAGATATAAACACCGGGTTCATTTGGGATATTTTTTAAAACTTTTCTATCTAACATTTTTTCTCCTCTTTTTGTTTTCGTACATATCTAAATCAGCTTTAGAGAACATATCTTCTAAAGATAAATTATCATCTTTTGTTTTTATATATTTTCCAGCTGAAACACCAATATTATATATATTTAATTCCCTTCTTATTTTTTCATCAATTCTTTTTATGATATTGTCTATTATTTCTGATGAATTTGAATTTACTAAAATAACAAATTCATCTCCACCATATCTAATAGCTAAATCAGTTTTTCTTATACTTTTATTAATTATATCTCCTACTTTTTTTAATACATAATCTCCAGATTTATGACCAAAATTATCATTTACAGGTTTAAAGTTATCTAAATCCATGACTATAATACAAAATTCTTTGTTCATATATTCTTTTATTTTTATAACCTTAGGAATTATTTCAGTATAATATCTTCTATTTAATAAGCCGGTTAAGGAGTCGGTAAAAATATACTTTCTAGCTCTAAGCATATCATATAATATCAAAGAAATTGATATAAAAAATGAAATATCTCCCATATAAAATGTGTTTATGTCAAATACATTTAGAAAACTAAAGAAATACAAAGATAAATCTGTTATAGGAGCAGTAATATATAATCCAAAACGAGCAACTAACAGCGCGAAATATTTTAATCCCAAATTAATAGCGCCATTGACATTGCCTAATAATATTAATCTAATAATAGATAATATTCCTAAAAAAGCAAGTATAAAAATAACTACATGTGTTCGTATATCCCTATAATATACAACAGATGCAGTTCTCACATTCCTTCTTTTCAATGATTCCCCACACCCTTTCGCCAATAGGATTATTCGTCCCTCCTAAAAATGATGCAAGCTGCAAATGTAAACACTTAATACTCTCAAAATTACTTATTCCACCAATTCCAATATTTTTTAGTCTTTCATTTACCCAATTAGGTTCATTTTTTAACAAGCTGTTTCTTTCACTTTTTTCCTCTAAATGAGCTTTTAAATATTCCTCTCTTAATTTATCATTAATTTTTATTTCATTTTCCCAATCTTTTATTTTTCCTAATGATTCTAATTTTCCAACTTCTTTTATTAAATGAGGGCAAGTTAACCAATATAATGTAGGAAAAGGTTTTCCATCTTTCATTGGATAACTTTTTATAACAATTGGTTTTCCAAATGAACACCTTTTAGGAATAGATATTATTTTATTTGGTTTTCTTCCAATTTGTTTTTCAATTATTTCTATATCCTCTTTTGTAATAGAAGTGATATCCATCCTGAATCTTCCTCTCTTGATATTATATTATATTCTTTTTCAAAAATTTTATTTAACATCTCTTCTTCTCTTTCTTTGTTTATACCTGATAATATTAAGTATCCATTTTCATTTAATATGATATCTAATTTTTCATCATCTAATAATCTTAATAATATAGGAACAACAATATTTGCAATTATTATATCGTATCTATCTTTTTTTTCTACGGAGGATAATAAGTCAGATTGTTTAACTTCAATTTCTAAATTATTTAATTTAAATGTTTCTTTAGCTTTTTCTACAGCTAAAAGATCATAATCAAGAGCTAATAATTTACTAGCTCCGTATAATTTAGCTATAATTGATAATATTCCTGTTCCTGTTCCAACATCTAAAACATCTGCTCCTTCATTTATTACTTTAATTAAATTTTTTGCAGCTAATTTTGTTGTGGGGTGTAATCCCGTTCCAAAAGCTGTACCTGGTATTATTTTTATTTCTTTTACACCACTTGGAATATTATAACTCTTTGTAGGATCTGGAATAATCCATATATTTTCAATAAACTCAAATGGTTTTAAAGATTCTCTCCAAGGTTTTAACCATTCATCTTCTGAGATATTTTGTTTTGAAATTAATTCTAAGTTTTCTTTTAGATATTCTATTATATTATCTTCATTAACTTTTGGGTTAATATATACTTTAACAACAGATTGTCCTTTTGTAGGTTTATCAAAATAGTAATTTTGGAATTCATGTATAGCAAAAAATGTTTCTATATTATCTTCTAAATTTTCAGGTAAAACAAAAATATATTCTATGTATTCCATATTTTCACCTCTTTAAAATAAAATCATTTTTAGTATAACATCAACTTTTGACTTTTTTAAAAAAATATTGTGAAAAAACAAATAAGGCAAAGTATGCCTTATTTGTTTTGAAAGGATTCTTTTCCAGAAATATATTCAATATCAATAGCCACAATATGGGAATTTGTACAATTGTTTATCATTTTTTCCTTTTCATCTTGTGGTCTTTCGGAAGAGTATTTTTCAACTAAAGCTCTAAATGCTTCAATTTTTTCATTTCCTGAAACAATTCGAGCTTTTCCGAACACTATAGCACTTCTAAAATATGTAGAATATTTTTCACTTAAAACAACTTCTTTTTCTACAACAGAAAATGATACTTTATTATTTTTCTTAATAGAATCTATTTTATTGCCTTCTTTTGCTGAATGGAAATATATTTTATTATTATAATATACATAATTCAATGGAACAGCATAAGCATAATCATTGTCTCCAATGCAAGCTAGAACACCATAACTACAAGATAATAATATATTTATAGTTTCTTTTTCATCTAATAATCTATCTTTTCTTCTCATTTCTCTAAACAATTTAACAGCTCCTATCCTTTGAATTCAATTGATTTATTAAAATAACCTTCTTTTATATTACCTTTTGAATCATATAATTTATTATCTAAAAATTTATTATCTACAGATAATTTATTATTTAAAGAAATAGAGCTGCTTTTATTTATTTTTTCAATATTTCTCAGTTCTATTTCAGCTTCTTCTATATTTCCCGATTTTATTAACTTATCAATATTCCCAATCTTATATAACAGGTTATTATCTTTACTATTTATTGCATTATATAATAATTTTCTTAATTTTGATTGTAAATATAAGTTTTTTGGATCATGTTGAATGTAATAATTATTAATTTTCATGTTCTCACCCCTATATTTCTCTGTGATATATTTCCATAATAACTAATGTATTTCCTTATTGATCTATATATAAAGTTAAATTTAGAAATATAGGGGAAAATTATTATGCATACTTTTTAGTTTTATTTATAATCATACAATCATCAATAGTGGCTTCACCCTTAATCACTGCATCAGAAAATGCTCTACAATTAGGATATCCACATGCTCCGCAATTCATATTTGGCAAATCTCTTAAAATCTTTTTTTCATATACTATTTCTTTATCTTCTATTTCATCAATTATATCTTCTCTTGTCACTAATTTTTCCATTATATACCCCATAATTAAAATTGCTGGAATTGTTAATGCATATCGAGTAATGGCAAAGGATAATCCTAAGAAACTAGATTCCACCATAAACATAACAACCTTTACTACTGCCCAAGAACTAATTATTATAACTAAATTTGCGATACTAGCTCCTTTTAAAAATAATGCTTGAGCTACCGGGAAAGCTGCATATATCGGACCTGCGGAAACAGCTCCTGTAAAAATTGATAAAAATTTTCCTTTTATACCAGATTCTTTCCCAAAGTTTTTCATTATTACTTCAGATGGTACCCATACTGTAATTAGTGAGGATATTATCAATATAGGTGGCATAACTTCAATCATTTCTATTAAAAAACCTTTTGTCATTTCTAATCCTCTAAAAAATATATCTGGTTTTACAAAAAAAGCTATTGCATATAATACTACACTTATAGATATCAATCTGTTATCTTTTATAATTTTATTCATAATATCACCGCCATTCCAGATGCTATTAAAATTGCAGCCACAAAACTTATCCACAATCTATGTAATGTAAATTTCTTTCCGAAATATTTGATTTCTATTGGCATAGTCGCAAATCCAACCATAGTTAAAGTAGTGATAAATGCTGCTATTGCTGTTAAGTTGGCACCACTTTGATAAAGTGATTTTGATAAAGGAAATGCTATAAATGCAGGAATAATAGTTAATGCACCTATTATCGCTCCGTAAATTGTACTTAAAAATTCATTTGAGTTGCCCAGTAATTGTTTTATCAATTCAGGAGGTAAAACCGCAAGAACTAACCCAACTAATGCCATAACACCTATAATTTCTATAAATGTTTTTACAAACAAATTCTTAGACAAAATTAAACTTTCTTTTGTTTTTTCCTTACTTTTAAAAAATGACCATACTAAAAATACTACCGCAATAATTATAAGAATAACTGTATTCATTTTATCTACCTCCATTTTTTAAGTTGTCATTATTATAATAAATAAAAAAAAATAATACCGTGACTTTAATCACGGTATTACTCAAAAAAACTCTTATCTACTATTTTTATATGATTTTTGTCTAATATTTTTATTATCCCTTCTTTTTCTAATTCACTAATTTTTCTCGAAACAACTTCTCTTACACTGCCAATATCATTTGCTATTTTTTGCTTTGATTTAAAATAAATTGTTTCTGATTTTTGCTGTTTGTATAATAAAGAAAGATATTTTATAATTCTTTCTTTTACGGATTTTATAATTAAAATATCTACAATATTTGATAAGTTCAATAATTTTTTTGATATTTCATTTAAATATAAAACTAGAAAATTTTCGTTCTCTCTAAATAACTTTAAAACTCCTTCTCTAGATATTTCTAAGACACTTGCATCTTCTTCTGATACTATATATGAAGGATAATTCTCTCCAGAAAAAATAAGACCCTCGCCAAAGCTTTCATTTTCATTTAAATATTTTAATACTTGTTCATAGCCATCAGGTGTATACTTTACAACTTTCAATTTTCCTTTTATAATAATACTAACTTGCCTTAATTCTTCATTTGGAGAATGCAATATATCATTTCTTTTTATATTTATAATTCTTCCATATTTCTCTAAAATTTTTTTATTTTCTTTTAAAATATTTTGAAAAAACATATTCTTATACTCCTAAAAAATTATTATTAAAAAAGTATAATTCTATTTTATTTTTCTGTCTTAAAGATTTATATCCTAATCTTCTTTTTAAAATCAAAACTTAACTGATTTTTAAAATAAGAATGTTTTAATTATTATGATGGAGGTGGAAAAAATGACAAAATTTGTTGATACCACTTTAAGAGATGGGCAACAATCAATAATTGCAACTAGGATGAAAACTTCTGAATTTGAACCAGTTTTAGATAAATTTGATAAAATAGGTTTTCATTCTATGGAAGTGTGGGGTGGAGCCACATACGACTCTTGTATAAGATATTTAGATGAAAATCCATGGGAAAGATTAAAAATATTAAAAGATAAGTTAAAAAACACACAAATACAAATGTTGTTAAGAGGTCAAAATTTATTAGGGTACAGAAATTATGCAGATGATGTAGTAGAACTTTTTGTCAATAAAACAGCAGATTATGGCATGGATATTATTAGAGTATTTGATGCATTAAATGATATAAGAAATTTAGAAAAGAGTATAGAAGTTGCTAAAAAAAGGAATATTCATGTTCAAGGAGCTATATCTTATACAATAAGTCCTGTACATAATTTAGAATTTTATTTAAATTATGCAAAAGAATTAGTAGAAAAAGGTGTAGATTCAATTGTAATAAAAGACATGGCGGGTTTATTAACTCCAAAAATGTCATATGAATTAGTGAAAGAATTAAAAAAGAACTTTAATATTCCAATAGAATTACATTCCCATAATACAGCTGGTATGGCATCAATAGCATATCAAGCAGCAATAGATGCGGGGATAGATTATATTGATACTGCTCTTAGCCCTTTTGCCGAAGCTAGTTCTCAACCTGCTGTAGAACCGTTTAATTTTGCATTAGGAGAACCGTTGAACTCAGAATTATTGTATGAATTATCTGATTATTTCTGGAAAGTTAGAGAAAATCACAAAGAAAATGATATGAAAATGATTTCTATCGATTATAGGATTTTAAAGGCACAAATACCAGGTGGAATGTTTTCTAATCTAGTTTCTCAATTAAAAAATCAAAAAATGCTTCATCTATTAGATGAAGTTTTAAAAGAAGTACCAAGAGTTAGAAAAGATTTAGGTTATCCACCACTAGTTACACCTACTAGTCAAATTGTTGGAGTTCAAGCTGTTTTAAATGTAATGTATAAAGAAAGATATAAAGCTATAACGAAAGAAGTAAAAAATTATTTAAAAGGTATGTATGGAAAATCTCCTGCTCCAGTTGATGAAGAATTATTAAAGAAAGCATTAGGAAATGAAAAACCTATTACATGTAGACCAGCAGATTTATTGGAACCGGAAGTAGAAAAAGCAAAAGAAGAAATAGGGGTTTTAGCTGAAAATGATGAAGATTTATTAACTTATATTTTATTTGGAGAAGTTGGTAAGAATTATTTAAAGAAAAAATATGAAAAAGAAATACAAGTTGACTTTGGATTGGTTGAAGAAAATAAAGAGTTTACTGAAGATGAAAGTATATATCCAGTATAATAAATAATAAATAAATGCTGCCATTTGGCAGCATTTATTTATTATTTATATTCATTAGTAATAGGTATAGAAAAATTTATCCAATAAAATGCTGTTAAATCAAAATTTAAAGAAAAACTCATTTTTGACTTTTTTGTTTTTAAATTATAATTATAATCAATATTTGCTTTAATTCCATCAAAACCGTATTTTCCATCTAAAATCGAATAATACGGATACCATATTTTTTTCGATATATTAATTCCAGGGATTAAATTGCCATTTGTATCATAATATATATAAGGTTCATTTTTTACCGAATACAAATCAAAAGCTTTTGAGTATTGAATATAATAGTAATTATTTATAAATCCTATAATTAAATTATTTTCATAATAATTCTGATCATTTATTTCATATGGATTTTTCATTAAATGTATTTTTAGATCTTTATTTACAAAGTTTAAATTTTCGAGTTTTATATTTCCCTCTATTCCAAAATAATTTTTATTCTTTAGGTAAAATTCAAAATTTTTAGAAAAATTAAAATTAGTATATAATTTATTATTATCAAATTTAAAAATAGAATAATTTTGAATACCCATATAATCTAAATAATACCCAAATATAGGTTTTAAGTTTGATAATACTCCTATCCCCAATCCGTAATTTAACCCTTCACTTAAAGACAAAAATATTGCTCCAATCTCATTATCTTCACTGTATGGAATTAAGAAATTGTATTTTAGAGGTTCAAAATATTTTGGAGAATCAGAATTATCCTTTTTAATATTTTTTATAGATATTTTAGAATTATATATTTTTAAATATTCTTCTGATCTAGCGACAATATCAGTTTTAGATAAATGATATCCATTTGAGTCATAATATAGGAAATATAATTCATTATTTAGTATAATAGGATAAAATGTTCCAAAGATATGATTGGTTAATTTTTTTACTAAATTAGAACTTAAGTTTAATGAATATATATTAAAAATATTATCTTCATAATTTGATGAGTAATATATATTATTGTTTTTTATAAAAAGATTTAATTCAATATATTTATCATTAGTTAATTGAATTAATTCCTTACTATTTAAATCAATATAATATATATCATTTTGATTATTTAATGTTCCAGAAAAAAATATCTTATTATTGTAATAATAAAAATCATTTATTGTGTATTTTCCATAATCAATTAATTTTTCTATATTTCCATTGTTTATATTTTTTAAAAATATTGCAGTTAAACCATTATTTATCTTTGAATATACAATTTTATCATTTCCAACAAAAGCAAAATTAATTACCCTATTATCAATTACAGTATCGGATATTGGACAATTGCATTTTAAATATAAAGTATTAGTATTTTGATTAGATATTAAATAAATTATTTTACCATCATTTGATACATCGAATTTAGATATACCAGGTAATATTAATTCATTATTTTTATACACTCCTTTTATTTTTGATGGTGAATCATTATAATAATATAAATATTTTCCATCTGTTTTTAAATTTGATGTAAAGTTGCTAGTATCATATATAGCTTGGTAATCTTCATATTCTTTTAAATATTGATTTTTATATTTTATTTTAATGTATAATAAAAAATCATTCCATTTTTCATTGGTTATTCTTTCAAATGAACTGCTTATTGTACTGAAAAATAAATGTGAATTTATATCTTTTATAATTTTTTTTAAAATCTCTTCACCGTATTTTTCAGATATTTCTTTTGTTAATATAGCGCCATACATATAATTAAAACCTGCAGGAGACCAAATGTCTTTTCCCATTTCTAATGAATATCTAGGGTAATATTTACTTAAAATTTCTGCTTTTAAATACATATTAAATATGTCATTATTAAATCTTCCATTATAATATTTACTTTCCATATATATAGATAATCCTTCATGTAAATAACTTGGATTCCAATTCATCATTAAAACTTTTTTTATGTATTCATTTGGAATCCATGAAACAAAATTGTTTAAAGTGTTACCATAGAAAATATGGTTCAATTCATGAGAGAAAACAAAACTAATCCAATCTTCAACATGATTAGAAAGCCCTTGTTTAGCATATGGTGGATTAATATATAATCTTATTACATTTAGTGGAGGAATAGCAAATGAGTTAACGTAATCCACATCATCGAAAATATAAACTGTAATTGTTCCAGGAATAGTATCATAGAATTTAGAATAATCCTCATATAATTTATCTGCAGTATATTTTAATTCATTAACATAAAACCTTAAATCCTTTTCAAAAACAAATTTAAAGTATTTAGTGTTTTCTACATAAGAATCATCAGAAATATTATATATAATTTGTGAAAAAGAATTAATAGATATTAAAAAAAACAAAACAAGAAAAAACTTTACAAATAATCTTTTTAATAAATACATTTATGCACCCCCAAAAAATCATATTAAAAATCAACATATAAAATTATAACATATGATATAATATATTATATAGTATGAAAGGAGATTATTATGAAAGCTGTAATTATAGATGGTTATGTAGATGAACCTGCAATTTTAGGTGTTCCGCCATATGTTTCTCCATACATAAGATATGCAGCAGGAGCATTATATTATCATGGAATTGATGTGGATTATTTCACAATTGATCAGGTTAGAGAAAATAATATGTGGCAGTCTTTTAATCATTATGAATATTTAATAATAATAGGAGGAGTTACTGTTCCTGGACATTATTTAGGTGGAACTCCAATTTCCTTAACTGAAATAAATAAATTGTTTTCATTAAATAAGGAACCATTAAGAGTTTTAGGTGGTCCAATAGTAAAGGGTTATACATTAAAAGGTGGAAAATCTGCAATAAAAGTTGAATCTAATGAAATAGATTATTTAGTAAATGGAGATATAGAAAAATTTTTATTTGAATATCCAATTTCAGATGATTTTGATTTAAATGGAAGATCAAATTATGAATTAATATCAAAAATAGCTCCTTTGGGTGCTGAAATATTGAAAAAACATCCTAGATATCCAGATATTATTGTTGAAATGGATGTATCTCGAGGTTGTGAGAGGACAAATGGTTTTTGTTCATTTTGTACAGAACCTTTAATTAATGGGAAATATAGGGAAAGACCTTTAAAAGATTTAATTGAAGAGGCTAAGGCAATTTCTAATGTAGGAGTAAAGAATTTCAGATTTGGTAGAGCAGCAAATTTCTTGGCATATGGTTCTTTAAAAACTAATAATGAACCAAACATAGAATTATTTAAAGAACTATACCAAGAAATGTCAAAAATATCAAATGTTATTCATACAGATAATGGGAATCCAGCTTATATTGTGAAATATAAAAATAAAATAAGAAAATTATTAGAAATCATAGTAAAATACAACACCGCAGGAGATATATTGTCTTTTGGAATAGAATCATTTGATGAAAATGTAGTTAAAAAAAATAGGGTTGACATTTTGCCTGAAGACTCTTTAGAGGCAATTAGAATAGTTAATGAGATTGGAAGCATTAGAGATGAGAATGGAGTGCCTAAATTACTTCCGGGTATGAATCTATTATATGGTTTAATTGGTGAAACAAAAGAGACCTTTGAAATAAACAAAAGATATTTAGAAAGAATTTTACAAGAAGGATTATTAGTAAGAAGAATAAATGTACGACAAGCAATGTCTTTTCCGGGAACACAATTATATAATGAAAAAATTAAGCAACATAAAAAAGAGTTTATAAAATTTAAAGAATATATGGAAGATTATAATAATGAGATGATAAAACGTGTATTTCCAATAGGAACTAAATTAAAAGATGTAATAATTGAAGAAATTAAAGGTAAAATCTCTTTTGGGAGGCAATTAGGAACGTACCCTATTAAAACTGGAATAATAGGGAATTTTAATAAATTAAATAAAATTGATTGTGTTGTAATTTCTCATGGTTCAAGATCTTTAACGGCATTAAAATATCCTTTTGATATTAATAAAGCTTCAATTGATGAGTTAATAGCTATTGATGGTATTGGTAAAAAAACTGCAGAAAATATAATATTAAATAGGCCAATAAATGTAATTGAAGATTTAGATTTATCAAGCGAAACAAAAAAGATATTATCTTTACTCAGGGGGTGAAATTATGGGAAAGATTAGAGTATTGGGTATTTTTATTCATGACAGAAAAAAAGAAGCAGGAGAAGTTCAAAGATTGTTAACGGGATTTGGATGCGTTATAAAAACACGACTTGGTTTACATGATGCATTTGATAATGATTGTAGCGATAGGGGGTTAATTCTTTTAGAATTAGCTGGAGACCAAAATTTATGGAAGGATTTAGAAGAAAAATTGACAAAAATCGAAGGAATTACAGTAAAAAATATGGACTTTGAATATTAAATATATTTGAATATTGAATATATGAATTATAGGGGGTAACCCCTATAATCCATATACTTTATTAAATTTATTTTCAATATAATCTATAAAATATTTAGGATTTAATGATTCACCTGTAATCATCTTTACCAATTCTCCTGGTTCATACATGCTACCTTTTGAATGAATTTTATCGCGTAACCAATTTAATGCTGATTCGAAATTACCTTCAGATATTTGTTTATCTAAATCAGGAATATCTTTTCTCATTGTATAATAAAATTGAGCGGAATATAAATTTCCTAACATATAAGATGGGAAATAACCAAAAGATCCATGTGCCCAGTGTACATCTTGTAAAACTCCTTCGCTATCTTTCTCAGGAACTACTCCTAAATAATCTTTCATCTTTTCATTCCAAATTTTTGGTAAATCTTCAACCTTAATTCTATCATTTATTAAAGCTTCTTCAATTTCAAATCTCAACATAATATGTAGATTATATGTTACTTCATCAGCTTCTGTTCTAATAAATGATCTTTCAACAAAATTAACAGCTTTAAAAATTTCTTCTGGAGTATTTTCTTTGAATTCTGGAAATACATCTATTAGATCATTAAAGAAATAATTCCAGAATTCCAAACTTCTACCAATTATATTTTCCCAAAATCTAGATTGGCTTTCGTGAATGGCCATAGATGCGCCATCTCCAATAGGTAATCCAGCGAATTCCTCTGGTATTCCTTGTTCATATAGTGCATGACCACCTTCGTGTATTGTACTATATAGTGAATCATTTAAATCATGTTCATTATATCTTGTTGTAATTCTAACATCATTTGGACCAATTGTCGTTGTAAATGGATGCATGGAAATGTCCATTCTACCAGCATCAAAGTCATATTTCATTAATTTTAAAGCTCTTAAAGATAGTTCTTTTTGTTTTTCAACAGGAAAATGTTTCTTTAGAATTGAATTATCAGGTTTTTTACCAGTATCTAATTTTTTTAAATAATTAACTAAAAACTCTCTTAATGGTTCAATAACCTTTTTTAATTCAGATGTTTTTAAGCCGGGTTCATACAAATCTAAAAGAGCGTCATATCTATTTTCTTCATATCCTAAATGATCAGCAACTTTTTTAGTTAATTCAACAACTTTTTCTAAATGAGGTTTGAAAATATTGAAATCATTTTTAGTTTTTGCTTCTTCCCAAGCAGCTTGAGCTTTTGAAGCTGAAATATTTAACTCTTTAAATAACTCTGGTGGAATTTTTTTGAATTTATCATATTCTTTTTTACCTACTCTAACGATAGCTTTTTCAATTTCATTTAATTCTTCTTTTTGTGAATCTTCTAATAATTTTCCAATTTCATCTGATACAGACATTTCAAAAGCTTTACCTGAAATTTCACCAATAACATCAGCTCTTTTTTCAGCAGCTTTTTTGGGCATATGAGTTTCAAAATCCCATTGTAATAATGCTGCGGCTGTACTATACTTTGAAATTAATAAATACCTTTCTTTAAGTTTATTTATGCTCATATTTATCCTCCTTTATGCAGATTCTCTAATTATTAATTTTGGATCTATTATTATTTCTAGTTGGTCTATATTGATTTTTTTATCAATAAGATCAATAATTTTTTTTACTCCTATTTTTGATAATTTTGAAATAGGCTGTTCTATTGTTGTTAAACGAGGTTTGAAATATGTTCCTAATTGAATATTATCAAATCCTATTACAGGAATATCTTTTGGAACACTAAAATTCATCTCATTTAAAGCCTCAATAACTCCTAATGCCATTAAATCTGTTTGTGCAAAAATAGCATCAATATTTTTTAAATAATTTTTTTCCTTTTTTATTACTTTTTTTGCTGCTTCAAAAGTAACATCTGTATCAATTATATATTCATTTTTTATATTAAATTCTTCTAATGCCTTTTTGTATCCTTTAGTTCTTTCTACAAATTCAGAGTTAATACTTAATCCGCTTAATGTTAGAATGTTTTTATACCCTTTTTCAATTAAATATTTTGTAGCTATATATCCGCCTTTTTCTTGATTGGTTCTAACATAATTTAAATTTTTTTCTTTGAAATTCTCTGCAACATAATGCAAAAATAAATATGGTATTTCTTTTTCTATAATGAATTCAATATCTTCTTTTTTTATATATGGATTAAGTAACAATAATCCATCAACACCTCTGCTTTGTATTAATTTTTTTATTTGATTTTTTTCAATTTCATATTCTATTCGTACATGATAGCCTTTCAATTGTGCTTCTTTAATTAGTTTTCCTAAAAGGTTAGCAAAAAATATTTCTCCTCTCATATCATCAAAAAATTGGGGTATAATAACACCTATGGTATTTGTCTTTTTTTTGTTTAAAGTTCTAGCTGCTTCGTTAAACTCAAAACCTAGCTCTTCAGCTATTTTTTTAATTCTTTCTTTTGTTTTATTTGAAATATGAGGGTGATCATTTAAACTTCTAGAAACAGTAGATGGGTTTACACCAGCTATTTTAGCAATATCTTTAATTGTTACCATTATAATCACCTCACTCCTATTAAGTATATAATACTACAACTTTATTTTTTTGTCAATTTGAGTTATAATTATTATGAAAATTATATTGGAGGTGTTTTTGTGAAAAGGTTGTTCGGGACAGATGGGATTAGAGGATTAGTAAATGAAGAATTAACAGTTGATTTGGTATATAAAATAGGTAATGCATTAGGGAGAATGTATGCTGGGAAATATAAAAAAATGCTAATAGCAAGAGATACAAGAAACTCAGGAGAAATGATTGAAGCATCTTTAGCTTCTGGTGCATTATCAGCAGGACTTGATGTTGAGTTTTGTGGGGTTATAACTACCCCAGCATTGGCATATTTAACAAAAAGTGAAAAAACGCTTGGGGTTATGATTTCAGCATCACATAATCCAGCAAATTATAATGGGATTAAAGTGTTAGCTGAAGGATTTAAAATATCAGATGATGATGAAATAGATATAGAAAATCTTATTTTAGAAAAAAAACCTGAATATGTTCCATATGGCGAAATTGGTAAAATGAATTCATCTCATTTAAAGGATAAATACATAGGATATATAGTATCTTCATATGATTTAGGCAAAATTCCATATAAGATTGCGGTAGATGTTGGAAATGGTGCAACAGGAGCTTTAATTGATAAGATATTTGGTGCATATGATATTAAATATGATGTATATTTCAATGAACCAAATGGATTAAATATTAATGAAAAGTGTGGATCAACTCATCCAGAAGTATTAGGTAATATTGTAAAAAATAAAGGATATGATTTAGGAATACTATTCGATGGCGATGGAGATAGATGTTTATTTGTTGATAAGAAAGGAAACTTAATTGATGGAGATAAATTAATGGCAATAAATGCTTTAAAAATGAAAGAAAAAAACAGATTAAAGAACAACCAAGTGATAGCGACAATAATGAGTAATTTGGGACTTGAAAAATTCTTAGAAAAGCATAATATTAAATTATATAGAACTGCTGTTGGGGATAAATACGTTTTGGAAAAAATGTTAGATTCTGATACTAAATTAGGAGGAGAACAATCTGGTCATATAATATTTTTAGACAAAGGAACCACGGGAGATGGAATTGTTACAGCATTAGAAACATTAGAAACCTTGGTTTATTTTAATAAGGATATAAATTCACTGATTAGCGAGATTCCGAATTATCCACAAATACTAAAAAATATTTCAGTAAAAGACAAAATGCTTGTAATGGAAAATGAAAAATTAAAGAAATCTATAGAAAAATATTCAAAACTTCCTAATTTTAGACTTGTGGTTAGAGCTTCAGGAACAGAACATAAGGTTAGAATTATGGCTGAAGGAGAAGATGAAAATTTAGTAAATAGTGTTGTTAATGAATTATATGAAATAGTTGAAGAGATAGATAAATATTGAGAATAAAAGTCCTAAACAAATTATTTGTTTAGGACTTTTAATATACTTTTTATTACTTTATTATTATCAAAAGGTTTTACTATATAGTAAGATGCACCTATTTCTATAGCTTCTAATACGCTTGTTTTATGACCTAAAGCTGTAACCATTATAACTTTGGCTTTTGAATCAAAATTCAATATTTCCTTTAAAGCTTTTATACCATCCATTATAGGCATTGAAATGTCCATTGTTACTAAATCAGGTTTTATTTTTATATATATTTCTATAGCTTCTTTTCCGTTTTCAGCTTCATATATATCGAAATTTAAAGGTTGTAAAATATTTTTTAACTGATTTCTTATAAAAGGTGCATCATCAACAATAAGGATTTTTTTCATTTTATCACTTCCGGTATTATAATATGAAATTTAGTACCTTTGCCGAAATTACTATACACTTCTATTTTTCCATTTAAACGTTCTATTTCCCTTTTTACAGAATACAACCCAACGCCTCTTCCAGATGTATAATCGATACTATCTTTTGTTGAAAAATTATCATTAAAAATTACATTTAGTAAATTATCATACTTCATATTTTTTTCGTCCGCTAATTTTTTTATTTTTTCTATATCGATTCCTATGCCATCATCTTCTATAATAACATGAATTAAATTATTTTCTTTATATAATGTTGTAATAATATTTCCTTTTATATCTTTATTAAAATCTAATCTTATTTCTGGTGATTCTATGCCATGTACGATTGCATTCCTGAATATATGTATTAATGATTTGATAAAATTAAAGTATTTTTGTGGATCAACATATATTATATTTTTTTCTATTAATTTTGGAGGATTAATCACTTTTTCATGTCTTTTTGCTAAATCTTCAATATATGGAAAATATGGGGTTATTAAATCTTTTAATCTCTTGAATCTTAATTTTCTTAGTTCTAATATTAAAGTATTATTATCTCCTAAAACTTTAATTAAATTATCTTCTAATTCTTTTATTTTATTTTTAGGTATTTTTAAAATATCTTCATCAATCTTATGCCCCAAATCATTCTCTATGTTTTTTATTTCTTCTTCGAATATATTCCTTAATTTTCTGATATTAATATTCTTATTTTCTATTATATCATTTTCAATATTATGTAATTCTTGAACTAAATTTTTTAGATAAAATTGAGAAAAAATACCTTTGAAATTATGTATTTCAGGAAGAAAATTATTTAAATTTTCTTTTAAAATTATGTTTTTAAATTCTTTTATATAATATACAAAAATATCGTAATATTTAACAACAGATAAAATTTTCATAATATAATCTTTTTCATTAAGTATTTTCAATTCAAGTTCTTTTTCAGAAGTTATATCTTTTAAAATGACCATTATAATATCTTCATTTTCTATATATTTAAAATTTATATTATAATAGCGATAATCAATTTTTATTTCTGAAGGTAAAAAGGTTAAATATACCTCTTTTTTAAAATTATCTTTTTCGTTAAATAAGTCATCTAAAACTCTTTTTATAAAATTTTGTTCTTTTAAAAATAGTATATCAAATATATTTTTTCCTTCAATATTTTCACCAAAAATATTAATGCACTCTTTACTATATTCATTTCCAATAATATAATTTTTATCAAAAGTAAAAAAACCTTCTCCTGAACTATCTAACAATAATTTAATGCTGTTTGTCTTTTTATTAACCAATTTTTCTAACTCTTTATTCCAGTCTTCGAGTATTCTATTTTTTACGGATAATTCTAAATTTAATTCTTTTATGTTTCTTAATATTAAAAAGATCATAGAATTAATTAAAATGAAAATTGACCATTGAACATAGGGTCTTTCCCATTTGATAATTCTATAATCTCCCAATATTTCATATATTGTAAATAATGAAACAACTATAATAGATACGGAAAAAATGTATGCTTTGTAGTCTTTTTGTTTTATTCCTATATGTAAGTTATAAATCATTATAATTATGTCTAATAACATTGCTAAATATAAATATACTACATATATTACAAAATAATTTTTTTCAAATCCATTTAAAAGCTGAAAAACTACTATAGCAAAAAAATAGAAAATATGGAATATAACTAATGATTTTAGTATTTTTTTGGTAGAGTAGTCGAATATTGTAAAAAAATATCCCATTAGACCAATTGGTGAAATATATTTGCCAAAATCCATCATATACGCCCAAAATACTCTATTGTCATATATATATTTAAAAATTTGAGTTTGACCTGAAATAAAGGCGGAAATCCCAAAAGAAAAAATTCCGAGATATAATATTGCTTTCCTGATATTTGAATCTTTTTGAGATATGTAAAAATAAATATAAATGGTAATAGAAATAATTAATACAAAAAGCCCGAAAATAATTAGTAATATTTTATCCAATTCAACAAAAATTTGATGAATAAATAATTCCATTTCATTACCTAATAAGAATTCGCCAAAAAATCCCACATCTTTTCTTCCAGAAGAAACTTTAATTATTAAGTATTTATTTTGGAAATTATTTGGAATTTTAAAAATACTTTTAGGACTAAAAAAACTTTTGCTAAAAGTATTATATATTTCAATATTTTCAATATGCATACTAGAATTATCGAAAATACCTGTTAAATAAATAGCAGGATTTTCAAGATATATATCTGGTAATTTATATCTTAAATATAACATTTTATTTTTATTTTCTAAAGGAACTCCAGGATTTTCATATGTATGCCAAGTTTTTTCATCTTCCCATCTATATTCCCATCCATCATATAATTTAATGTATGAGAATGTTAAAAGAGATATAAAAATATATAAGGGTATTATAAACTTAGTTTTCATATAATCACCTTCACTTTAATATATCAAAATGATTATATCATATAAAAAACAAAATTATAAATAATTGAATTTAGAACAAAAAGTTATATTTAATGTCTAAAAATTATATAAAATTTTTTTCAATAATCTATTTTTAATTAAATATGGTATAATAAATATGTAATAATATTTTTTTAAAATAAATTTAATATATATAAGATTACAAAAGGGGTGGTATTATGAAGAAAATTATTTTTATAGGAATTAGTATTTTGTTATTATTAACATTATCCTCGTGTCTTCAAAGTGTTAAGGTTAAGGCAAAACCTAAAATAGGAGTACCAGTTGCAGCAACAACTGTTGCATTAAATGATTTTATAGATCTTGAAGAAAGTATAAAAAGTGCATTGCCAGATGCTGAAGTTATAGATGTAGATGGAACGCAAACAATTAAATACGCTACAGGAATAAACTTAGATTTAAGTCAATCATTTGAAAAAATTGATGCATTTAGTACATCTGTAAGTCAAAACATTTCTGTTCCAGATATTGGAAGCATAGATTCCGTTACAGTAGATGTTCCTAATATTGATGATATACCAGCAATTACAGTAGATGTCCCCTCATTTGATTTTGACCCTCAAAATATCTCTGTAAATGTGCCTCAAATTAATCCTAACTCAGTTTCCCCAAATATAACAATTGGTGAAATAGATGTTACAGCTGCAGGTGTAAGTTTGCCTGAAATTAATTTTTCTGTACCTGTTTTTGGAAGTGATAACGATTCAACTGAAACTTCTCAAAGTATAAATTCAGGCGGAACATATGAAAAATTAGTATTTTCAACAGGGTCATTATTATTAGATGTTGTTAATAATGAAAGTAATGCTTCTGTTGATGTTCAAGGAATAATTGAAAATCCTGATAATTCAACAATAGAATCAGCTGTCTTATCATTATTAGGAGGGCAGAGTGGTCAGTTATCATTCCTATTAGCTGATGAAAATATTTCTAACAATGCAACAATAACATTAATAGCAACTATAACATCAGGAAGTGGAGATGGTTCTTATAAATTGGTAGCAAATAATTTACACTTTTCAACAGGAACAAAAATTAAGGCAGCTGAAGGAATTGAATTTAATACATCAAAAAGTATAAGTGAAAATATTGATCCAAATATGGGAACTAGCAGTTTCTCAACAGTTACCATAGATGGCACATTTAATGTAAATATACAATTGCCATCCGAATGGACAAATGTAAATACAGATTTTGAAGCTACAGTAACTTATAATTATGGAACTGAAAGTATAATGCTTGTTAATGATACTTTCAATTCTTCAAAAGATTTAACTTTTACAGGGAAACAATTACCTCCAGATGGAAATTTTGAATTCATAATAGATTCGACATTTGCAAATAATGATAATACAAAAGCAAATATTGATTTTACAAAATCTCCAATAATTACAGTAACGCCAGAGATAAAAATTAAGAAAATAGAGGGAGTAGATATTAATAATACGCAAAATATAGATTTACCAGATAATATAAAATATGTTGTTTTAAAAGATGGAAAAATTTCATTAGGTATTACAGATACTAATGTAAGTTCAATAGTTGCTAATTTTGTGTACTTTGACGGTACAGAAAATAAGACAAAACAATTTATAATTGAAAATAATAATGCAGTCTTAGATATGGATGGAATAAAATTAACAGGAGAAAATACTAAAGATGCAACAATTTTAGTAAAAAATATTTCATTAGATTTTGGAAATAAGGGATTAGAAACATCAAGTTTAACAGCAAACATTAATTTGACAGAACCAAGTGTAAAAGAAGTTAAGTTAGCACTTACAACAGAACAAAAAATAGATATACCTGATAATATTGAAGAAGTTAAATTTATGTCAGGAAGTTTATCTTCAAGTTTAAATTTAGGAAGTATAACGAATATTATCGGTAACTTAGATACTGAATATGAAAATATAGCATTATCAATTGATAATGGAACATTATCCGTTGACTTAACGAATAAGTTATTATCAGGAACTAAAGATGCAACTTTAAATATTAGTGAAATGATAATAGATTTTTCTTCTAATCCTTTAAATTTTGGAAGTCAATTATCAGTTTCATCTTCTTTGAACAATTTAAAAATTTCTGAAGCAACAATAACTACAAATTTAAATCAGTCAATAAATATACCAGAAACAATAAATAAGGTAATTTTTGGTTCTGGAAGTATAGAAATTAATGTTGATGATGTTCAATTTGTTAGCTTTGATGGAACATTAACATATGGTTCAACAAATACTATATTTACAGTATCTCCAGAAGGAAGTGCTACAATAGATTTAACAAATCTTGAATTAGGTTCCCCTTCTGCAGATGTAAGTATAGGAAAAATAGGATTAAAATCTGTATCTGGAATAGAATTGGGAAGTTCATTAAATGCAAATATTAATTTAATTAATCCAAAGATAAAATATGCTGAAATATCTCCAGATAGTGATTTAAAGGTAGTAAATTCTCAAGTTGTTGAATTTCCACAAGAAGCTAAAGACTTTTTGAATTCTATAACATTTGTAGGAACATCTAATATTAGAATTGAATGGAATAATGAGCTACCTGTTGATGTAAATGTAAAAATAACTGTTCCGGAATTAAGTATAAACGATAATTTTGTAATGAGTGGCGAGAATTATCATGAAGTAGATTTAGCAAATAAAACGATAGATTTAGATAATCCAATGAATTTTAATTTCGAAGCATCTCCAGTAAATTATGATAATAATATATTAAAAATAAATATTACAGATTCAAATAAATATCTTTCATTAGGTAGCGAATATACATTGGCTGCAACAATATCTCTTGATTATGAGTTAGATGCATCTATAAAACCATTTAGTCAGGATATTATACCTGAAAGCGATCCATTAAACTTTGAAATACCAATTTCAGAAGACACCACATTAACATTAAATGATATAGACATTAATGGATTTAATGCAAAAATAATTGGAACAATACCTTCAGGGTTAGTAGATAACAATAATAAGATAACATTGTATGCTACATATACCACAGATACAGTAAAATCTACAAATGTAGAAATAATTCTTGATAATACTAATATAGAAAAAGATATAACAGAATTCTTAAAAGAAATATTAAAAGGAAAAGATGTATACATGTCAATGAAATCAAATAATATTAGTGTTTCTTTAAATGATTTAAGTGATTTTGTATTTGATTTTAAGATAGATATGACAATACCTCTAAGTTTTGTAGCTAATAAAAAGATAAATATTACTGCTATGAAAGGTGAAGAAGATATATTAGGAAGAGATCCGGGTTCAAATGAAACTGATTTACCAATTGATTTAGTTTTAGGCAATGAAGGTAAATTAATACTACATTTAAAATATAATAATACTAGTGGTTTAAAACCAGGATTAAAAGTAGTAGGTAGAGCAGATACAACTTTATTTGAAAAGAACTTAATCCTTGAAGAAAATAAAAACGAAATAAATATTGTATTTGAAAAATCAGATGTTGATAAAATAATTAATAATAATCCATATTATATTGATTTTGAAGCATATATTCCACAAGATGAAATACAAGCATTTAAAACTGATGGAGAAATAAGTATAAGCGCATGGGTTGAAGTAGTAACTGATGTTAATGTAGATCTTTTTGGGAGAGGTGAATAATTATGAAAAAAATAATTATATCTATATTAATCTTATTATCAATAATATCATTTGCAAATCCAAATGTTAACAAACCTTGGAATTATTCATTTAATCCAGCTTTAATGGATTATGGAACAAGGAATTTTATTGATGTAGGTGGTGATGTAAATTTAATATTTATTCAACCAATTATGAATTTTGGTGATTTATTTAAAGAAAGTTTAGTAATTGATTTTAACAATATTTATGATAATTTAAATGGTAATAATTTAAAGTTACATTTAAATGCAGATGTTATGGCATATGGAAAATTGCATATATGGTTTGCATCATTTGCTCAAACAGCTGAAATAAATACTAATAGCAAAATAGAATTACCTAATGATTTAATTAAATTAATATCATATGGGAATATAGATAATGGTGAGATAGTAGATTTAGAAGGTGAAGGAGTTATAAATTCTAATATAATTTTTGAAAGTAGTAGTTACATATCTTTGCAAGGTAATAATTCAATTTTTGGTTTTGCTTTTACAAGATTCCTCCCAATTGGATTATTAAGAGGTAAAATAAATTTTGAAAACACCAATGATATTGATAATGCACAAATGAATGTTAATTATAATATAGACGGTAATATGTATAGTTCATTAAAATCTTTAGAATCATTGATATCTAATGATTATAGTGGAATGCCAATGGAAGAAGATATTATAAATACATTTGTTGAAGGTTCAGGATTAAAATTTAATGTTGGATATATTAATAAAAATGGAAAATGGGGATTTTCAATAAATGATATAGTTATAAAACCAGCGGAAGTTAAATATGATTATACGATAACAGCAACAGGTTCATTATCTGTGGATAATTTAGAATTAATAACAGATATAGGAACACCTGTTATAGAAAAATCTGATGATGTATTAAGTAGAAAATATCCAGAAATTGATTTAGATATGCCAATGAATATAACATTTTTTAAAACATTTAATTTGCTATTTAATCCTACACCACATATACAGTATTTCTTAGGTAAAGGATTGGCATGGGGTATTAATTTTGATGGGAATTTATTATTTATTCCTTTTTGGTTAGACTTAAGTAATAAGATTGATTATTGGTCTTTAAATACGGGTTTTGGAATGAATTTGCATATTTTAGATGTTAATTTTTCAGCAGAAAGTAATGCAACTAAATTAGATAATATATTTAAATTTCATAATTTTTCCTTTAAAATTAATTTTGCTGCAGGAATATAAAAAATTGCTCCCGTCATGGGAGCTTTTTTAATTCATATATAAAATCTTCAATTATTCTAGCAGTTAATCCCCAAATTACTTTATCTTCATATAAGTAAAAATAAGTTTTATAATATCCTTTTCTCCAATTGTAATTTTTTCCATTAGGAATTAAATGAAAAGGATAATTTTCAGGAACTTCCATTTTTACATTTACATTATATTTTAAGGGTTTGGTGTTAATAAAGAATGATAACGGAACGGTGAAAATGCTTTCAACTTCATTTTTATTTATTTTTAAATTTTCGAATTTAAAATTTTTTAAATATACAAGGAAGGGATAAATTACAAAATTAAATGGTGTAGCAAAATAATCTAATTCAGAGATTTTTTCAACATATTTAAAATCTATCCCAATTTCTTCATTTAATTCTCTCAATCCAGCTAAATAATAATTTTCTCCCTCTTCAATTGCGCCTCCAGGGAAACTTACTTCACCAGGTTGGCTTAAATTTTGAGAACGAATTTCAAATAAAATATGAATTTCATTGTTTATTTTAACAAGAGGAACTAATACAGAAAACTCTTTAAAGTCAGCAACAAAATGTGAATTTCTATCTTTAAAGAGTTTTTTTATATATTCTATATCCATACTATCACCTGATATTTTTTTATTATATTATATCATAAAAATAAAAGGGTAAGGCATAGCCTTACCCAGATTATTTAAAATATGATCATGGATATATTCCTCTTAATTTTGTAGCTGTAGCTACCCTTTCAATAGCAATTATATAAGCAGCTGATCTCATATCTGTATTGTATTTTTCCATAGTTCTAATTGTTGACCAGAATGCATCTTTCATTTTTCTGTGTAATGCATTTCTTACATCTTCTAATTCCCAGAAGTAGTGTTGTAAACCTTGTACCCATTCAAAGTAAGATACTGTAACTCCACCAGAGTTTGCTAAGAAGTCTGGAACAACTAAAATACCTTTTGAATTTAAGATTTCGTCTGCTTCTGGTGTAATTGGTCCGTTAGCACCTTCAACAATTAATTTTGCTTTTACGTTATTTGCATTTTTTTCTGTAATAACATTTTCAATTGCAGCAGGAATTAAAATATCAACATCTAATTCAAATAATTCATCATTTGTAATCTTTTTGAATGTAACTTCTCCTTCGTAATCATCTAATCTAGCTTTTCTAGCTGAAATATAATCCATAATATCTCTAATTTCATCTGGAGTAAATCCTTCTTCTTTGTATACTCCTGTTGAGCTATCGGAGAATGCTACAACTTTCATACCTAATTCTTCAGCTGTTAATAATGCAGCGTATGAACCAACATTACCAAAACCGTGAATAGCTACTGTTAATTTATCATTTGATTTTGTGAATACACCTTTATCTCTTAAGTATTCTGTAGCTTCTTCAACACATACTCTAACGCCTCTACCTGTAGCTTCTGTTCTACCTTTTGAACCGCCAATATCTAATGGTTTACCTGTTACAATACCTAATACAGAGTGTCCAACATTCATTGAATATGTATCCATGTACCATGCCATTATTTGTGGGTTTGTATTTACATCTGGAGCAGGAATATCTCTGTCTTCTCCGATAATAACTTGAATTTCAGAGAAGAATCTTCTTGATAATCTTTCTAATTCTCCATCTGATAATTCTTTTGGATTAACAGTAACTCCACCTTTACCTCCACCATATGGGATGTCAACAACTGCTGATTTCCAAGTCATCCAGAAAGCTAATGCTCTAACTTCATCTAGAGTTACATCTTGGTGATATCTAATTCCACCTTTTGCAGGTCCTCTAGCAATATTGTGTTGTACTCTGTGTCCAGTAAATACTCTTATTGAACCATCATCCATTTTTACAGGGAAATTAACTGTTAACTCTCTTTTTGGTTTTGAAAGTACTGCTTGTAAATTTGGGTCTAAATCCATTACTTTACATGCTTTATCAAATTGTTTTAATGCATTTTCAAATAAGCTCATGCCAGCACCCTCCTCAAATAAAATAACTTCAATTTAATTTTAAAATTTTTTACAAAATAAAACAACCTTGATTTGAGTAATTGCTAGCCGTATATGAGTGTTTATTTTAAATTATATATAAAAATCTCATTGTATTATATAATATGAAAAATTTTTCACGAAATATTTTTCCTATTATTTTGGTGATTTTTTTAACTTCCATAATCTTAATTATATAAGAAAAAAAAAGATTATTGACTATTATTTAATATAAACAATAATATATTGTTTTGTATTTTAAAAATTTATTTGGTATAATGAATTTGGTATAATGAATATGAAAAAATCCAAAAGGAGGAATAAGGATGAAAGTACTTGTTATTAACTCAGGTAGTTCTTCAATTAAATATCAACTATTAGACATGACAAATGAAAAAGTTTTAGCAAAAGGTTTAGTTGAAAGAATAGGTATAGATGGTTCTAGAATTGTTCATAAGGTGAATGGTGAAAAACATGTATTAGAACATGAAATAAAAAATCATGAAATTGGATTAAAATTAGTATTAGACTTATTAACAGATGAAAAATATGGTGTATTAAAAGATTTAAAAGAAATAGATGCTGTAGGTCATAGGGTAGTACATGGTGGTGAAAGATTTGCATCATCTGTTAAAATTACTGATGAAGTATTAAAAACAATTGAAACATTATCTTTCTTAGCTCCATTACATAATCCTGCTAATATTATGGGTATAAAATCTTCAATGAAATTATTACCTGGAGTGCCACAAGTAGCTGTTTTTGATACAGCATTTCATCAAAAAATGCCTGAAAAAGCTTATTTATATGCAATTCCATATGAATATTATGAAAAATACAAAATTAGAAGATATGGATTCCATGGAACAAGTCATAGATATGTTTCAAAAAGGGCAGCAGAAATTATGGGAAAACCATATGATCAATTAAAAATTATTACAGTACACGTTGGAAATGGAGCTTCTGTTGCTGCGGTGAAAAACGGAGTTTCGGTAGATACTTCTATGGGTTTCACTCCACTTGAAGGTTTAGTAATGGGAACAAGAAGTGGGGATATTGATCCAGCGATTGTAGAATTTTTAGAAAAAGAAGAAGGACTATCAGCTAAAGAAGTAGTAAATATATTAAACAAGAAAAGTGGAGTATATGGATTAACAAAAGGTTTTAGTAGTGATATGAGAGATATTGAAGATAATGCTATTGAAGGAGATCCTGTATGTAGATTAGCATTTGATGTATATGAATATAGAATCGCTAAATATATCGGTGCATATGCAGCGGCAATGAATGGTGTAGATGCTATTGTATTTACAGCAGGTGTTGGTGAAAATTCTCCAATAATGAGAGAAGAAATAATTGAGAATTATTTAGGGTATTTAGGGATAAAAATTGATAAAGAAGCAAATGATTTTAAAGGAGAAGAAAAAATAATATCAACTCCAGATTCAAAAGTTATAGCTATGGTTGTTCCTACAAATGAAGAATTAATGATTGCTAAAGATACAAAGGAAATAATTGAAAAGGGTTTAGATGAATTAAAAATATAAAAAAAATTAAAATATTATTTAAAATAGGGAGGCTTTGCCTTCCTTTTTTTTGTTATTTTAGGTGTATAATTATAATAGTGACAAATTTGGAGGTGTTATAAATGATAAAAACTATAAATTTGAAAAAAATATATAGAAATGAAGAAATAGAAGTTCATGCTTTAAAAGGTATAAATTTAGAAATTTTCGAAGGGGAAATGGTATCTATTTTAGGTCCTTCTGGTTCTGGTAAATCTACATTATTAAATTGTTTATCTGGTATAGACAAACCTACAGAAGGAAATGTTATTATAGATGGTGTTGATATAACTACTTTAAAAGATGATGAACTAACGAATTTTAGAGCACAAAAGATGGGGTTTATATTTCAATTTTTTAATTTAATTCCTGTATTAAATGCTGTAGAAAATGTCGAATTGCCATTATTAGTATTAGGATATAGCGAAAAAGAAGCAAGGGAATTGGCAGAAGAAATGTTAGTGGAAGTTGGATTAAAAGATAGAATGAAGAACTTTCCAAATATGTTAAGTGGTGGTGAAGCGCAAAGAGTTGCAATAGCTAGAGCGTTGGTTACTAAACCTAAAATAGTTTGGGCTGATGAACCAACAGGAGCATTGGATACAAAAACTGGAATGACAATAATGAACTTAATTAAGGAATTAAATGAAAAGAATAATCAAACATTTGTAATAGTAACTCACGATCCAAGAATTACCGAATATACGCAAAGAATTTTAAGGATGGATAGTGGTTTATTGGTACAAAACGAGGGGTGATAATATGATAAATTGGATCATTATATTTGCCGTAATTCTTATTATTGCATATATTTTTATAAAAGCATCATTTAAATCATATATTTTAAAAATATCCTTTAGAAATATATTTAGAATAAAAAGAGAATCATTTTTAATGATATTAGGTTCTATGGTTGGAACTGCATTTATTATAGGATCTTTAGGAATGAATGATTCATTTAAGAATTATGTATACAAAAGCGTGGATTTATATTTTGGAGAAATAGATGAAGTTTTAAATTCTAAGGTAAGTATTGATTATGATAAAATAGAACCATTTATTGAAGAATTAAAAGAAAAAGATTTAATAGATGGAGTTTTACCAATATTCTTTAAGTTATATCCTGTTACAAAGAAGGGTAATATAAGAGGGTTAAAAATTTCTGAGTTATCTCAAGCTAGTTTAGTTGGAATGGATTATTCATTGCTTTCTAATTTTGGACAAAATAAAATTGAAATCCCTCAAGAATTATTAAATCTTAAAGATAATGAAGCGGTTATAACAAAAAGATTAGCAGAAAGGTTAAATGTAAAAGAAGGAGATGAAATAGAAATTATTACAGGGGCATCGCCTATAAATATATTATTTCCTCGAAGGTTTAAAATAGTTAAAATTATTGAATCTAAAGGAATATTAAATTATAGAGGGTTAGATGCTAATAATGGGATTGGTACAGTTTTTATAACCATTAATGCAGGTAAAAATATTACAAAAATACCATCTAATAATTATTATCAAATATTAATCTCTAATAAAGGAGATTATATTAAAGGAAATAAATTAACAGAAACAGTAAAAAGTATTTATGAAAAAATAAATATAGATGCTGAATTTATACCAGTTAAAGATAATCAGATAAAAGCTGTAGATAGAGGCGGAGTTTCATATGTATTTTTAGCTCTAAGTTTATTTTCTATAGTATCTGGTGGAGTATTGATAGTTAATATGTATTCTATGTTGGTGGGCGAAAGGAAAAGAGAACTTGGAGTATTGAGGGCTATAGGTTTTAAAAAGAAAGATATAAGAAATGTAATATTCTATGAGAGTATTTTTTATACAATATTTTCTATTCCTTTTGGGATAGGTACTGGTATTTTAATATCTAGATTCACATTTTCTAGAGTTACCTCTTTATTCAAAAGTTTATCAAAATTTGAAAATATTATTGGTGAAATACCATTAATTGACTCTTATTATATATCTATTAATTCAATATTAATAGGTTTAGCAGTAGGAATCTTATTGCCATTAACAATAACCTTTTGGTATTCATATTCTATAGGAAAATTAAATATAGTAAATGCAATAAAAGAATTAGAGGATGAAAGAAAAAAATCAAAGTTTGAAAAATATAAATATTATATAGAAAATGCATTTGCAATAATAGTATTTATTATAGCGATGCTATTAAAAATAGATAGTTTGGTTATATTAGGAGTTAAAAGCTTTTTAATTTTAATATCAGCAATTTTGATAATTACATTTAATTTGAAATATATAGAAAT
The DNA here is from genome assembly GCF_011057715.1 of Marinitoga sp. 38H-ov. Lineage (NCBI taxonomy): Bacteria > Thermotogati > Thermotogota > Thermotogae > Petrotogales > Petrotogaceae > Marinitoga > Marinitoga sp. 38H-ov. The sequence goes on along the minus strand of NZ_LNGH01000023.1, from coordinate 123,212 downwards.
ATTTCTTATTAATGTTATTAAGTTAAAAGGTAAATTTGTACCTATTTTAAAAATATCTTTTTCCTATCCAATGAGAAATAGAAAAAGAACAGGTGGGATAATAACATTATATGGAATGGTTATATTTATTATAGTAATTTTAACAATATTACCGTATACTCAAGAACAACAATTAAAAGGAGCAAGAGATCAACTTTTTGCAGGATTTGATGGTGTTGTAGTAGAAATCCCATCAAATATTTTTCCAATAAAATTAGATAAAGAAGAATTAAAAAGTTTAGAAGGAATAGAAACAGTTGGAGAATTTTATTTTTTAAGAGCTTTAGATGAAAAAAAGCAGGACTATGGTTTAGTTTTTGGGTCAAAAGAGTTTTTTGAAAAAAATAAAATAAAAATATCAGATTCTTTAGAGGAATATAAAGGATTATCAGATAATGATATATGGTTAAAATCATATAATAATCCTAATTTTGCAATTATGCCAGAAAGATTAACAGAACCAGAATTTGGTTATGATTTTAAACTAGGAAATGAATATATTGCATATATACCATCACAATCATTTGGTCCAAATAGCGATGATACTACAGTGGGGACAATAAGCTATAAAATAGTGGCTGTTACATCTAAAATAAGTGAATCTTTAGCTATGGGGCCTGTATTAAGTATAGAAAATCCTTATTTGGATAAATATAAGGACTTGGCAATTCATGGTTATTTCTTTTCTATAAATCCAAATTATAAATCTCAGGTTGAAGACTATTTAAAAAAGAAAAATCAATTTTATATTTTTGCAGATGATTTATTGGATTTAGGATTAAAAGCATCTCAAGGAATGATTTCAATATTTAACTCTTTCTTATACTTTGGATTAATAGTTGGAATTATAGGTATTGCGATTACTATGATGAAAGCAGTTAATGAAAGAAGAAGAGTAATTGGAATGTTAAAAGCAATTGGGTTTACAAAAAATATGGTATTTTTATCATTTTTTATCGAAGCAACTATTATAATATTGCTAGGTATTTTTATTGGCATAGCTTCTGGAACATTTACTAGTTATTTAATTTTTAAACGACTTTTTGCAGACAGTGGAGCTATATTCCAAATTCCATATTTAAAACTATTATTAATGTCATTTATATTTTATATTATTTCAGCTATATTTATATATATTCCTTCAAAATCAGCATCGAAACTATCGCCTAATGAAGCTATGAGATCATTAGATTAAATAAAAAAGCGGGGATCCCCGCTTTTTATTATGAATCAAGTAATTTTTTAACAATTTTATTAGCTTTTTCTGGATTAGCCTTACCTTTTGTTTCTTTCATTACTTGTCCTACAAAGAATCCAAATAATTTGGTTTTTCCGTTCTTATACTGTTCATATTGTTTCTGATTATTTTCAATAATCTTTTTTACTATTTCTTCAATTACAGAATCATCATCAATTTGTTCTAACCCTTTTTCTTTAACAATTTCAGATGGCATTTTCCCATTTTGGAATATTTCGATAAAAATATCTTTAGCGATTTTTGTTGAAATCTTTCCTGTATCAATTAATTCTTCTAACTCCTTATAATGTTCAGCTTTAATCTTTACATCGCTTAATTCTATATTATTTTTATTCATTTCTCTCATTAAATCGGTAATAATTAAATTACTTACAAATTGAGGATTTTTAACTACTTTAGCAGCATTTTCAAAATATTCAGCTAATACCTTATCCGAAGCCAATATATCAGCATCATATTCTTTAATATTATATTGTTTTATAAATCTTTTGGCTTTTTCATCAATCATTTCTGGCATTGTTTTTCTTATTTCTTCAATTTTTTCATTTGTAACTAAAATTGGAGGAATATCGGGTTCAGGGAAATATCTATAATCAGCTTCCTCTTCTTTTGATCTCATAGAAAAAGTTGATCTTGTTGCAAAGTTCCAACCTCTAGTTTCTTGAGGGATATTTTCTCCATTTTCCATAGCGTTTATTATTCTATCTCTTTCGTATTCTAATGCCTTTTCAACAAATTTGAATGAATTAATATTTTTAACCTCTACTCTATTACTACTGATATTTTTTTCGATATCAGTAATTGATATATTCGCATCGCATCTCAAAGCTCCTTTTTCCATGTCTCCTGAAGATATTTCAGCATATCTTAATATATTTCTTAATTTTTCCATAAATTTTCTAGCTTCTTCAGGTGATTCTATATCTGGTTCTGTAACTATTTCTATTAATGGAATTCCACTTCTATTATAATCAACAAAACTAAAAGAAGCATTTTCTAAATCTTCCCCTTCATGAAACATTTTCCCAGAATCTTCCTCGAGATGTATTCTGTTAATTCTAATTTTTTTACCATCTATTTCAATGTATCCATTATTAGCTAAAGGAAAAAAGTATTGAGTTATTTGATATCCTTTTGGTAAGTCAGGATAAAAATAATTTTTTCTATCAAATCTAGAAAATTCATTTATTTTAGCATTTAATGCAATAGCTGCTTTAATACCGAGATTTAGAGCTTCTTCATTAAAAACTGGTAATGCTCCTGGTTGTCCAGTACATACTGGACATATATTTGTATTAGGATCACTATCAAAAGCGTTTGATGAACATGAACAAAAAGCTTTTGTTTTTGTTAATAGTTGTGTATGTATTTCAAGACCAATTGTTGTCTTATATTTCATAATTGCACCTCCGGTAATTCAAGTGTTCCAAATAATTCTTCAAAATATTTGGCTATTTGTAGCATTTTTGCATCTTCTAAAGGTTTTGAAACTAAATGTATTCCAAAAGGTAAATTATCAATTAATCCTGCTGGAATACTAATTGCAGGAGACCCAATCATATTTGCTGGAATTGTAAATAAGTCCATTAGATAATTTTCTAAAGGTGTTTTTAATTCTCCGATTTTTGGAGGTAAAATAGGTGCAGTTGGAGTCAATATAGCATCATATTTTTCAAAAGCATTTTCGAAATCTTTATTTAATAATGCTCTTATTTTAGAAGCCTTTGCAAAATATGCATCATAATATGCGGAACTTAGTGTGAAAGCCCCCATAAATATTCTTCTTTTAACTTCTATTCCTAATCCTTGATCTCTAGTTTCCATATATGTATCTTTTAATGAATCATACTCTTTTCTCAAACCATATCTCATACCATCATATCTGGAAAGGTTTGAACTAGCTTCAGAAGGAGCAATAATATAATATATTGATACTGCGTACTTTAAATGAGGGATATTTATTTCATCAACAGTAACCCCATTGCTTTTTAAAGTATCAATTATTTCATTGAATTTATTTAACACTTTTTCATCAACACCATCTAATTCAAATACTTCTTTTGGGACAGCTATTTTTAAATTATCTGGTTTATTTTTTAAATTTGAAGTTAAATCCCATTTTATATCTAAAGATGTTGAATCATTTTCATCTTTTCCGCTCATAACTTCTACAGCAATAGCAGCATTTTCAACATTGTTTGCTAAAACACCTATTTGATCTAATGATGATGAAAAAGCTGAAAGTCCATATCTAGAAATCGCTCCATATGTAGGTTTATACCCTACAACTCCACAAAATGAAGCTGGTTGCCTCACTGAACCGCCAGTATCAGAACCTAATGCAAAGGGAACAATTTTAGCAGCAACTGCAGCTGCAGAACCACCACTAGATCCACCTGGGATTCTTTCTAAATCCCATGGATTTCTAACAGGTCCAAAAGCAGAGTTTTCATTTGATCCGCCCATAGCAAATTCATCTAAATTTGTTTTACCAACAACAGTAAATCCAGCATCAAGTAATTTTTGAACAGCAGTAGCGGTATAAGTTGAATTATAATTTTCCAATATTTTAGAGGCACAAGTATTTTTTGTGCCTAATACTTGTATATTATCCTTTACTAAAAAAGGTATATTATAATATTTTCCATTTTTATTACCTTCAATTGTTTTAAATTCTAATATAGCATTTATTTTTTCATTTATTTTTTTAGACTTTTCTATATCAAAAACAAAATCTTTCATATAATTCCTCCTTACCACCTTGTTGTAATATTTATTCCGCCGACCTTTGGGATTAAATCAAGTTTTTTTAGTATTTCTCTTTTGTCTTCAGTTAAATATATTCTTGAAATTTGAATTAAATTACTTTCCATAAACTTATAAGCAGGATATTTTTCAAATACTTGGTCAAATCTTAAAACATCACCATTATAATCAAGAATAGATACATCTGTAGATAAAAATTCTTTAGGATGCATTAATGCTAATTTATATGGTGTATCAATAATAAACAATTTATCAAAATTATCTAGAATATAGCTTAATTCTTGTTTATCTTCTTTTGAAATATTAGTTTTCATTGCATTCTCAATATTTGTTTTTAATTGTTTAAGAACATTTTCAGCAACACTAACACTAATTACTGATGGATCAAGACCAGTTGTAGAGAAAGGTATTTCAATTAATAATTTCCACAAATCTCTAGCTTTTAATCTTTTTACTAAATCATATGCTTTTGCTACTTTGTCGGCTTTTTGCATTAATTCTGGGTTAATATTGAACAATTCATTATTACTGCTATACAATTGTTCATATACAATTTCTATTTCGTTTATAATTCTTTGATCAGTTAAAGATGCAAACTTATCTAAATCTTCAACACGCGATTTTAAATCTAATATATCATCTGCAAGTCTTAAAATTTCTTGAATCATTTGATCTGCAGCTCTTGATGTTTTGTGGAAATATACATTTTTATACATCATAAATCTAGCAAATAAAACAGTATAGATATTATCGATTATTTTTGCATTATAGCATAATTTCTTTTTGCCATTAACAGATTTTATAGAAGCATTTCTAATAATTCTATCTAAGTCTCCAGTTCCAAAATCTCTAGTTCCTGCATAATATGAATCTCTTAAAACAAAGTCTAATCTATCAGCACCCAATGGCCCTTGTACTATATTAAATTCAGGACTTCCTCCGGTATTTTCTGCTTCGAATAATTCATTAATCATATTCATAACATCTTTTAGACCTTCTTTAATAGATGATTCATCATCTTTAATTTCTCTTTCTACGGTTAATGATAAATCTTTTAAAAAGTCTTTTTTGGTTCTTGAGTCATTTAATTTACTATATACTGCATATGCTTGATCAATTAGTTTTGTATTTAAAATCTTTTTCCTATATTCATCATGACCATCATCAAGTCCCATTCTTTTGTAAATAACATCATCAAACTGATGACTATATGGGCCATGACCTAAATCATGAACTAATCCTGCAAGTCTTAATATTCTCGTTTTTTGATGATCATTTTCAAAAAGTTTTTTTGCATATAATCCTGCAATGTGCATTACTCCTAATGAATGTCCAAATCTTGTATGAGTTGCGCTAGGATAAACATATTCTGCTCCAGCTAATTGACTTAAGTATCTTAATCTTTGAACCAAAGGAGTGTCTGCTATAACTATTTCCAATGGATATATAAAAATTTCTGAATAAATTGGATCTCTTGAAACTTTAAAATATAATTTTTCCATATTATTCCCCCTAACTAATTAAATATGTTATATCAAATATTATAAGCCATATAAAAGATATTATTATTAAAATTAAGCTAATATATCCAGCTATTTTCCACTTTTTATATGAGGTGTAAGTATCAGATACAGATGTTAACCATCCAAATGTAAATCCTACTAATAATCCTCCAATATGTGCAAAATTATTAATTCCAGATGCAGTAAAACCTAAAAATAGGTTTATTAATATTACTGGTAATAATGCAGTTCCTGTCATTGGTTTTAATAATAATGGAGTATCCGGTCTAAAACCAGCCCCAAATAGCAATCCAATAAGTCCGAAAATTGCACCACTTGCACCAACTGAGAACGCATCTGGCATAAACAGTTGAGTTAATAATGCCCCGCCTATACCTGAAGACAAATAAATTGTTAAAAACTTATATGGGCCATATACTCTTTCGACAATATTCCCCAAATAATATAATGCATACATATTAAAGAATATATGCAATATACCGCCATGTACAAACATAGAAGTAATAAACCTAAAATATTGATTTGAAATTGTTATTAACTTTCCATATTGAGCACCTGCTAATATTAAAGTATATATATTAGAAAAAGCTCTAAATCCTCCACCAAAAACAAACATTAAAGCAAAAACTATTATATTTACTGTAAAAATCTTTTGAGATACATTTTCAAAAATATTTCTATTCCAATTAAAAAAATTTCTAAAATAATTCATTATTTCACCTCGTAATGATAAATTGCAGCAGCTGATGCGCCAAGAATTCCAGCTTCCTCAACTAATGAAGATTGCATTATTTTAAATGAATTTTTAAATGATGGCATTAAATAAAATTCCACTTTTTCTCTTATAGGATTTAATAATAAGTCTCCAGCTTTACTCATGCCTCCACCTATAATTACCATTTCAGGGTTAAAAATATGAACAAAATTTGAAATTGCTTTTGCTAAAGCATCAGATATTTTTTCTACCACCATTTTAGCTACAATATCCCCTTTTTCTAAAGCCATAAATACATGTTTTGATTCTATGTTTTCAATTGAACCAGCTAATTTAATAACTGCATTATTTGGGATTTTTACAGAAAACTCTTTTGCCCATCTAGCTGTATTTCTAGCAGAGGCTATTGTTTCAATACATCCTCTTGATCCGCATCCGCATAAAGGGCCATCTGGTTGAACAATAACATGACCTAACTCTGTTCCTATTCCATCTTTACCAGTAATAAGTATTCCATGTGAAACTACTCCACCGCCTATACCTGTACCTAATGTTAATGCAACAAAATGTTTTAACCCTTGAGCAGCTCCAAAATACCATTCGCCTAACGCAAAAGCATTAGCATCATTTTCGACAAATGTTGGGATATTTAATTCTTCTTTTATAGCTTTAGCTAATTCAAAGTTGTGAAAAGGAAGGTTTGGGGCATATCTTACAATACCATTATCTCTGTCAATTGAACCTGGAGAACCTATTCCAATTCCTTCTATTTTATCTAAAGTATTTTCAGCAACAATTTTTATAGTTTTGATAATGTTTTGAGCAACAATATTAGCACCTTTATCAGCTTCTGTTGGTATAGAAACCTTATTAATAATTCCTTTATCTTTAGAAACAAGTCCTGTTTTTATTTCGGTGCCACCTAAATCAACTCCAACTAAATACATATTATCTCTCCCTTCGTTGTTATTTTAACATAAAATTGTTGTATAATAATATAAAAGAGGTGATTGTATGAATATAGGTATAATTGTTGCTGCTGGAAATGGTGAAAGAACAAAATTAGCCTACCCTAAACAATTTTACCAGATTTTAGGTAAAAGTTTGTTAAGAATTGCATTAGAAAAATATGAATATTCAAAAATTGATAAAATAATTGTTGTAGCTAATAAAGATTTCATAAATGAAACAAAAGAAGAATGTTATGGAATTAACAAAGTATATGATATAATAGAAGGTGGGGAATCAAGACAAGAATCTGTATTTAATGCTTTAAAATATATATATGATAATCTTGGATTAATAACAATAGTGTCTATCCACGATGCTGCAAGGCCTTTTGTTTCTACAAAAAAAATAAATGAAGGATTAGAAACAGCAAAAAAATATGGTTCTGCAATACTAGCTTTACCTGAGAAAAATTCACTTTCACAAGTAAATGATAATGTAATTAATAAAATTTTAGATAGGAATGAAATATATATTCATCAAACACCACAAACATTTGATTTTCAAAAGTTATATAAGGCATATACAAATTTTGAGAATGAATTAAAAAGTTTTACTGATGATGCTAGTATATATCATAAGGCGGGGAATTTTGTTAGAATTGTTGAAGGTGAAGAATATAATATAAAAATAACTACTGAATTTGATTTGAAATTTGCAAATTGGTTGATTGAGGAAGGGAAAATTAATGTTTAAAATTGGAGCTCATATGAGTACATCTAAAGGGTTTCATAAAGTACCTCTTGATACTTTAGCAATAGATGGGAATACTTTTCAGATATTTTGCCATAGTCCTAGAACATGGAAGGTAAAAGAACCTATGGAAGAGGATATTATAAAATTTAAAGAAAATATGAAAAAAAACAATATATCATTTGAAGACGTTTTGGTTCATTCTGGGTATTTAATAAACTTAGCAACGCCGAATTATGAAAACTGGGAAAAATCAATAAATTTAATGATTGAAGAAATAAAGATAACCTCAAAATTAGGAATTAGATATTTTAATGTTCATCCAGGATCGCATTTAGGCGAAGGTGATGAATTTGGTTATGACAGAATTGCAAAAGCATTGGATATTATTTTGAACGAGGTTAAAGATTTGAATGTTGATATATTATTAGAAAATGTAGCAAAAAAGGGCGGTAATATAGGTTGGAAAATAGAACAATTAGGAGAAATAATTAAAAGAAGTAATTTTCCCGAAAGATTAGGTATTACATTTGACACATGTCATGGATTTGATTCAAATTATAATATTAAAGACAAAAATGATGTGAAAAGATTATTGGATGAAATTGAAAAATATATAGGATTAAATAAATTTAAAATGATACATCTTAATGACTCAAAGTTTCCACTGGGAGCTGGTAAGGATAGGCATGAATTTATTGGTGAAGGAGAAATCGGTATTAGAGGTTTTGAAACATTTTTATCTTTTAATGAAATAGCAAAATTGCCTATGCATCTCGAAACTCCTGGTGATGATTTAGAGCATGCAGAAGATATTAAAGTTGTTAAAAGTATATTGGGAATATAAGGAAGGGGTGACAAAATGACGGATAATTTTGAAATTTTTGATGTTCAAGAAGAAAAGCCGAAAAAGAGAAAAAACATTTTTAAACGCGTTTTTTGGTTAGTAATTGTCTTATTAATTTTAGGGTATTTTAGCACAAGTGTATATCAAGTAGGGCCATCTGAAATGGGATTAGTACTTACTTTTGGTAAATATACATCAAGTACAGGACCAGGTATTCATTGGCACTTGCCATATCCATTTCAAAGTCATAGGATAGTTGATATTAAGACATTAAAAAAAGTAGAAATAGGATTTAGAACAGTAAATTATAGAGGAAAAATAGAATACCAAACAGTTTCCGAAGAAGCATTAATGATTACAGGTGATGAAAATATAGTAAACCTTGAAGCTGTAGTTCAATATAGAATTGCTGATCCGGTTAAATTTGCTTTTAGAATATTAAATGGTTTTGATATGGTTAAATTTGCAACAGAAAGTGTATTAAGGGAAATGGTTGCTATTAATGTTATTGATTCTGTATTAACTTCTGAAAGAGATAGAATTGCAATGGAAACAGCGGAAAAAGTTCAAAAAATACTTGATGAATATGGAGCAGGTATTAAGGTAGAAAATGTTTATTTGCAAGAAGTATCTCCTCCAAATGAGGTTGTAAAGGCTTTTGATGATGTTAATAGTGCAAAGCAAGATAAAGAGAAATTCATAAATGAAGCTAAAAGATACTCAAATGATGTTATTCCTAAAGCAGAAGGTGAAGCTCAAAAAATATTAAGAGAAGCCGAAGCATATGCATATGAAAAAGTAGCACTTGCAACAGGTGAAGCTCAAAGATTTAAGGAAATGTTGAAAGAATATACCAATGCAAAAGATATAACTAAAAAAAGAATTATATTAGAAGCAATACAAGATTTAGTTGAGAATTCTAAAGAAAAGATTATAGTTGATAGTTCAGATACGCTTAAACTATTAAACTTACCAGAAATTGGTGGTGATGTAAAATGAAAAAACAAACACGATTTATTATATTCGGATTATTAATATTATTGATAGTAATATTTATATATACTTCTGTCTTTATTGTAAACCAAGAACAACAAGCAGTGGTTTTAAGGTTTGGGCAAATTAAAAAAGTTGTTACAGAACCAGGTATTAGTTTTAAAACACCATTTGTTGATAATGTGGTAAAATTTGAGAAAAGGTTAATGTTATACGATATTGAGCCAGAGAGAATAATAACAGCAGATAAAAAAACAATAATAGTTGATACATATACAATATGGAGAATAAATGATCCCAAAACATTTATTGAAAGTATGAGATCAGTTGATTTAGCCTTAACAAGGATAGATGATGTTGTATATTCTAATGTAAGGGATTTAGTAGCTAAGTATACATTTGAGGAAGTGTTGTCAAAGAAAAGAGAAGAAATGTTATCGGAAATAACAAAAAGAAGTGGAGAGAATTTAAAACAATTTGGTATTGATATTGTTGATGTAAGAGTAAAAAGAACAGATCTTCCACCAGATATTTCAAAGTCAGTATATAATAGAATGATGGCAGAAAGATATTCAATTGCAGCACAAATAAGGGCTGAAGGGCAAAGAGAATCAGAAATAATTAAAGCAGAAGCAGATAAAAAAGTAAAAATTATCACTTCAGAAGCTCAAAAAAATGCAGAAATAATTAGAGGTACAGCTGATGCAAGTGTTATATCTATTTTTGCTGATGCTTTTGGTGCGGATCCGGAATTCTTTGAATTAAGGAGAATAGCAGATATTTATCAAAACTCATTTAAGGATGGAATGTTAATTTTATCTCCAGATTCACCAATATTAAAATTTCTATATGAGGAGAAATAAATGAAGAAAGTTATAACAGCAATATTTTTAATTATTTTATTTTTGAATTCATGTTCTAATATACAGAAAAAAATCTATATTAAAATCGAAGGTGACATTGCGTCACCTTCTTTTCCCATAAAAATCAATGTTAGTAATATAGATGAATATATATTAAAATTTTATGATAAAAACAATAATGAGATTTCTTTTAGAAAAGATAATGAAAAAATCTATTTCCTTAATTTGAAAGAAGGAAAGAATAATATAAAAATGAATGTAGTTTATAAAAATAAGGTTATTCAAGAAAAAACTTTTTCAGTATATTATGATAATACTTCACCAGATATATCTTTTTTAAATTATTATATTAGAAATGGAGAACTTAATATAACAGCATCTTCAAATGCTACAGATTTGGAAAAATTTATTTTAAAAACCGATAATAATTCCTATGAATTTAATATTAATTTTTCACTTCCTATTAAAAAAAATAATGGTGTTTTAAAATATGAATTATACGCAAAGGATAAATATAATAATATTTCTGAACCTAAAATAATAGAAATAGATACAAATAAAGATGAACCTCCACAAATATTAAGTCAAAATTTGGATATATCAATATATGGTAATACAAATATAAAAGTATTGGATGATTGGACTCCTGTAAATGAAATTAAATTAATTTTAAAAACTGAAAAAAATATATATTCGTTAATTAATATAGATGAAGTATTATTAGATAATTCTAAAGAAGGTACATTAATCGCTATAGATAATGGGGATAATAGAGTAGAAAAAAAAGTAAATATTAAATTAGAAAAAGATTTACCCTCTATTCCAACAGGTAATCCAAGATTAATTGATTTTTCTATAGATACATTTGGTTGGAATTATGAAACGGATTCCTATTCATATATTGTAGAGACACCATATTTATATGGATGGAAACAAAATTTAGAAACGAAAGCTGCATTTGCAAGAGTTACAGAATCTAATGTAGCTATGATAAGAGAAAAAAGTCAATTTTCAACATTAAGTTTTCCATCATATCCTACTATTAGATTTTCTGGAACTTTTGTTCATTTAGTTAGAAATATTCTTGAATCATCAGAAGAAAATTTATATCTCCCACAAATAAATTCCGAATTTTTAATAGGTGGAAAAACTGTTTTAGGTGAGAAAAGTGTTGTTATGGTAGAATCTGGTAGTGTTTTAAAATTCGTATCTAATTCGCAATTAATAATTAAGGGTTTATTTTTTATAATGCCAGGGGCAGGTAAATCGTTAATTAGCGGTAATGGTGAAATAATTGTGGATGGAGGTATATTAATAGCCTCAAAAACAATATTTGATAAAGTTAGGATTATAGGTAATAAAGCAAAATTAATTTATTTAGAAGATTCCGAATTTTTAGAAGGCTCTGATATTTTATCTACAAATGACTTTAGAATCTGTTTATATAATAATTTAGGATATAATAGCAATTTGAATTTTCATAATTCTGAAGAAATATATATTAAAGATAGTTCCTTTAAAAATATAACATTATATAACATAAATAAACTAGAAGTTATAAAATCATCATTTAATAATTTAATTGTTAATGGATTAAGTAAAATATTTTTAAATAATAGTATTGTAAACACTATAACACAAAAGAATTTTTCTTGGTCTAAATTTATTAATTCAAATATAAATAAATTATTAATTTCAAATTATTCTAAGAGTGTTATATATAATAGCGAAGTTGAAAGTATAGAATCGGAATCTAGTGTGGTGATTAAATGAAAGAATTAATATTAGAATCACCTAATAAGTTCCATTCACCAACTCACGGAACAACATTTCTTATAGAAATATGTAAATTAATGAAAAATGAAAAGAGAATACTTGAATTAGGGTCAGGAATAGGTAGTGTATCTTTATCTTTAGCAAAAAAATATAATAATATAGAAGTTATAGGTTTTGAAATACAAAAAGAGCCTTATGAATATTCATTAAAGAATGCTAAAATAAATGAATTAAATGTATCTTTTATTAATGATGATATTGCAAATATATCCAATTATTTGGAAAGGGAATCTGTTGATTGTATTGTTACTAATCCACCTCATTATTCTAGTAAGTCTCTAATTAGTCCTTATGATGAAAGAAAAACCGCTAGGACATTCAACGAAGATGAGCTGAAAAAATTTTTTATTGCAGCAAACTATGTTTTAAAAAATAAAAAAAGAATGATATTTGTATATCATCCAACATATTTTATGACTTTTTTAAAATTGGCAAAAAGATATAATTTAATACTCCAAGAAATGTATATAGCATATGGAAAGAAAGATAGTAATGCACAACTAATTGGAGGTATTTTAAGAAAAAATGGTGGGGAAAATTTAATAATACATCCACCAGTGTTTTTAAAAAGTAGTGGGAATTAAGGAGGATAATATGTTAATTACATTTGAAGGTATAGAAAGTTCAGGGAAATCCACATTATCAAAAAAATTAGCTGAATATTTTAAATCGAAAAATTATGATGTTATATGGAACAGAGAACCAGGTGGAACAGAATTGGGCGAAAGAATAAGAGAATTATTATTGGGAGATTATAATATTTGCAGCATAAGCGAAGCTTTATTATTTGCTGCAAGTAGGGCTCAGTTAGTTGAAGAATTAATAAGACCAAATAAAAATAAAATTATTATTTTGGATAGATTTGTAGATTCATCTATAGTTTATCAAGGTTATGCTAGGGAACTTGGTTGGGAAAAGGTCTTTGAAATAAATAAACATGCTTTAAATGGAATAATGCCAGATTTAACTATTGTTGTTGATATTTCAGTTGATGTTTCATTTAATAGGATGAAAAATAAAAATAGAGATAGAATAGAGAGTGAAGGAAAAGAATTTTTTGAAAGAGCAAGAGAAGGTTTTTTAAAATTAAAGGAATGGTTTCCAAATAGGAATATAGAAATAATTAATGGGGAACTTACTTTAAATGAAGAATTCGAATTATTATTGGATATAGTAAAGAAATATATTTAAAGAAGGGGATAATATGTTTTGGTTTAAAAAGAAAAAAAATAATCCATTTTATAATGAAGGTAATGCTTTAGTTATTTATTTTACATGTGATAATTGTGGTGAAAAGTTTAGAAGTTATCTTAGGAAGGGATATGATTTTTCAAATTCTTATGATGGAAAAGCTGTTTATGTTATTAATAAGGAATATATAGGTTCTAAATGCTCAGAAAAAATACAATTAAATGCTGAATTTGATGGTTCATATAAATTATTAAATTTTGAATTAATAGGAGGAAAAATTATAACTAAAGAGGAGTTTGAAGAATAGAATGGAAGGATGGATTCCAACAAGAAGGTTATTAAAAATTACAGAATTTGCAGATAAATTTTGCGGGAAAACTGAACCTATTCATAGATATATATATTTATATTTTGATAAAGTCTTGCGAGTTTCCATGACAGATGGTTGCGCTATTGCAGATATGTTTTTTTCAAAAGAATTTTTCCCATTTAAACAAACATATAAGATCTCTATACAACATTTAAAAGGATTATTAAAAGGTTTAAAAGAAGAGGAAAATCCTTTTATTAGAATGTTGGCTTTAGATGAAGGATTAAAAATAGATTTAGAAAATATGGCATTAAACATAGAATCAGAAGATAAAACAAAACCCGAATTTAAAATAGATAAAATATTTAATAAATCGCCAATAAAAATTAATAAAAAAACTTTTGTTGATTCTTTAGATTTTTCCAGTATATTAGCAATGGAAGGAGACATAATAAATATAATTTCTGATAGTAATGGAAATATGTGGAATTATTATCAAAGTTTTAATATGAGCACATATAGTTTTATAGGTAAATCGAATATATCTTTTTCAAGAGGAATACCGTATGTGACTGTACGACATATAATAAAGTCATTGTCGTTATTATCTGAAGAAATAATAGATATCTTTTTTTTAGATGATTCTATAATTTTAAAGGGTAAGGGTTATAATATAAAAATTTGCAATGTAATAAATCCGGTTATAGAATCTATAAATATGGAGTTTAAAAGTTTGGAAGAAAAGAGATTAAATATTAAAGAAATAAAAAAAATTATGAACAAAGCATTTACTGCCTTACCAGTTCATATAAAAGTATATATAATTTTTGGAAAAGATTCTTATATTTTAGCAAAAGATGGAAAAACAACTTTATCTTGGAAAATAAATTTAAAATTTGAAAATCAATATTTAATGGAGATTAATCATAGAAAATTTAGATCTATTCTTTCTAGAATGGATGATGAGATAATAGTAAAGACAAATGAAAAGAAAATAACATTTATAGATAAAAATAAGTATCTAGAAATATATGTAAAAGAATTTAAAAATCTTCAATATGTTGATAATCCAAAATTTTAATAATTCTTAGTTTTTTATCTTCATTTAAATCTATAATTTCGTTATTTATTTTAACAATAGGTTTCATTTTATTATTCCTATTAGTTCCAACGATAATTCCTTCTGAATTATCATTTAGCATTACTTTCATACCTGGAGGGAACAGGCCAAGAGAATTAATAAGATTTTGTGAAATTTCCGGATCAAAGTCTTTATTCACATGAGATAAAATATACGATATTGTTTTATAAGGAGACCAAGGTTCCTTATAACTCCTTTTGCTAGTTAACGCATCATAAACATCGCTTAAAGCTAATATTCTACCGTATAAAGATATGTCCTTTCCTTTTTTCTTAAAAATATATCCAGTACCATCAAACCTTTCATGATGTTCAATGGAACCATCAATAACTTTTTTTTGGTTAAATCCAGATTTTTCTAATATTCCTTTAGTATATAGTACATGTTTTTTTACAAATTCAAATTCTTTTTCAGATAATTTTCTAGGAGCATTTAATATCTCTAAAGGTATTTTTGTTTTTCCAACATCATGTAATATACCGCTTAAACCTATTTCTACTAATTCATCATTTTTAATTCCCATATCTAAAGCAATTAAGGTACTTAAAATCATTACATTTAAAGAATGGGAGTATAAATAGTCATCATAATTTTTTAATTTTTTTAGAGGGACAAAGATTTTATCTGAAAAATTATTACTCATTTCTTTCACAATTTCAGTAGTGATATTTTCAATTTCTGGAATATTCAAATTTCCTGTAGAAATTAGCGTTTCAAAAATATTTTTAATTTTTATAAAACTTTTTTCTAGAAGTTCTTTACTAATTGTTGTATTTATATAAGTATCAAAATTCATATTAGATACATCTTTAATTGGAATTCTAAAAATCCCATTATTTTTAATGTTTTTAATTTTTGATTCATCTAATAATGTTCCTTTTTTATATAAAATTTTTCCAGAAAAATCTTTTACATCCATTGCTAATACCATGTTTGGTAATACTTTATCTATAGATAGAAACTTCATAAAAACCCCTCACTCTATTAAAATATAGTCCAATACCTTTACAATTCTTAAATTTTTCTCTTTGCTTAAATCTAAAACATCTCCGTGATCTATTTTTATCAATGGACGTATTTTATTTGATCTATTAGAAGCAATAACTGTACCAAATTGGCCATTACTAAGTTGAACCCGTGTCCCTGCTGGATAAATACCGAAAGCGTTAATAAGACCTTGTGCAAACGTACCATCAAATTGTTTTTCTACATTAGTTAGAATAAATGAAATTGTCTTATATGGAGACCAAGGACCCTTATAACTTCTAACGCTTGTTAGAGCATCATAAACATCAGCTATTGCTACAATTTTACCAAAAACGGTAATTTCATTGCCATTTTTTTTCTCTAGATATCCTTTACCATCAACTCTTTCATGATGCTCGTATATTCCACCTATAATATTCTTATCTTTAATACCACTTTCAATTGCAATTTTTTTTCCATATAATACATGATTTCTCATAATATTCATTTCTTCTTCGTTTAAAACTCTTGGAGCATTCATAATTTCAATAGGAACTTTAGTTTTTCCAATATCATGTAATAATGAAGATATTGATATATCTAAAAGTTCATCACCCAAAATTTTACTTTCAACTGCTAATAGCGAACTTATTATCATAACATTTAATGAGTGTGCGTATAAATATTCATCAAAAGATTTTAATTTTTTTAAAGGAACAAATAGTATATCAGAATAATTATTTTCTATTTCATTTTTTATTGATGAAGCTATATCTATAACAGCATCAATATCTAAATTATTATTACTTTCCAAATTTTTAAAAACATCCTTTATTTTCTCATAATTTAAATCTAAAATTTCTGGTGAAATAACAGAATGCTTGAAAGCTTCTTGAGATATTTTTTGTGTAACTTTTAATGAAGAGACAGGAATATTAAAAATTCCAAATTTTTTTAATGTTGATATCACTTCTTCATTTATTTCTGAATTTTTTTTGAATATAATTTTTCCAGTTGTATCTCTGATATCCATGGCTAATATCATACCATATTTTGCTTTATTAAGTGGTATAATTTTCATTCTACCACTTCCTTTATATATATATTAGTATCTGGACCAGTTTTTATAATTTTCCCATCTACTAAAACATCAGGGAAAAATTCTATATCATTTCTTCTCATTACGATTCCAATAGAACCATCACTTAATTTTACTTGCGTTCCTGTGGGATAGTAACCTGTCACTTCATACAATAAACTTACATAGAATGGATCGAAGATAAAACCACATCTTTTTAATATCCAAGATAATGCTTGATAGGGTGTATAACCTAATTCGGTTAAAGAAGTGTATGCATCAGCAACTTGAGTCATTCTAACTAAAGGAGGAATTTTTTCTCCTTTTAAATGGAATTTCCCTTTTCCATCATATCTTTCATGATGATATAAAATGCTATCCAAAATTTCATAATTTAAAGCTGATTTTAATGTTTGTAATTTTTTGTAAGCTATAACATTATGTATAACAGAAATTTTATCATTACTGTCAAAATCATTTATTATCCTATCATTTAACATGGCATAACCAATATCATGTATTAAAGCAAATTTTACTGTTTGTTTGTACATAATATAAGGAGTATCTAATTTTTTTGCTATAATAGAAACTAATATAGCGGTATTTAAAGAATGATACATTAAACTATCATTTCCAAAAGAATTCATAAAGTTTAAAACGAAATATTCGGAAACATTTAAAGTTTTATATATTTCTTCAGAAATATTATTCAATGCAACATAAAACTCTTCTTTTGAGAAATGGGAAAAAATACCGCTAATATTCTCTAACCATTTAGAGTATTTTTTTTCATCAACTATAAGGTCAAAATCTTCAAAACTTTTTTGCATAAAACTAGAAGTTTCATCAAAAGAAACTTCTAGTTCAATTATATTACTTTTTTTAATAAGTTCAATAGTTTTTTCATCAAGAACTTGACCTTTTTTAAAATTTAATCTGTTTTTTAAATTATATATATCTTCCTGAACAATCATTCCAGGTTTTAAATTAAAAACTTTTACTTTCAAAAAAATCATCCCCATTTATTTTGGCTTAACAATAGAAATATATGGATTAGAATAAAAAATTTTTTTAGAAACCTCAAGAATATCATCGTTTTTTTGAGAATTAATTGTTTTAACCATTTCATCAATATTGATTAATTTATCAAATGCTAAATAAAAATCTAATGCTAAAAATCCAAAATTTAAACCAGTTTCTGTTTCAAGCATATATTTACCAGATAATCGTTTTTTTCCATAATCAATCCATTTGTCAATATTATCAAAATTATGAATATTTTGAACCAAATTTAATAAAGAAGAATTTAATTTCTCAAAATTTTCTGGAACAGTTGCTGCAAAAATTGTAAAAGTTCCATTTTCCGTATATGCAGAGTAATCAGCAGAAATTTCATAGGCCAATCCTAATTCTTCTCTTATTTTTGTGAATAATAATGAACTCATTCCACTACTTAAAAAAGTTTTTAGAATAGCTGCTGGATAAAAATCTTTAGACATTTTAGATGGAGCCTTAAAAGAATATGCAACATATACTTGAGATAAGTCTTCTTTTTCTTTTTCCGCTTTTTCTATATTTTCATTAAATTTAGGACTTTTAAAAATACATTTATCCCCAGTCTTATTTGGAATCAAACTTTCCATAGTATTTAATAATTCTTCTAATTCTTTTTCAGGTCCTACAAGTGATAAAACAATGTTATTTGGATTATATTTTTCTTCATAATATTTTTGTATATCATAAGAAGTGATATTTGAAACGCTCTCTTTGGTTCCTAAAACAGGAAAAGAAAATTCATTTAAGTACATAATATTATTTAATTGTTCAAATGTATTGTCTACAGGTTCATCTTCATACATTGCAATTTCATCTAAAACTATTTTCTTTTCTTTTTCAATTTCTTTTTCATCAAATTTTGCATTAAATAAAATATCAACTATAATCTCTAATGCAATTTTAGAAGCATTTAAAGGAACTTTAGCATAATATGCAGTAATATTTTTGCTAGTAAATGCGTTTAATAACCCACCGAATTCTTCGATGGGTCTTTTTATTTCTTCCATATTTCTATTATGTGTTCCTCTAAAAACAGAATGTTCAATTAAGTGCGATATTCCCATTAATTCTTTTGGCTCGTGTGCTGAACCTGCTCTAACTGCCGCAATAATAGAAATGCTTCGTACATTGTTTCTAGGAATAAATAGTATATCTATACCATTATTTAGAGTTTTCTTTTTGATCATTATCTTCCCCCGTTTTTTTAGAATGATAGCTTCGTCTGCTTTTTTTGTGGGGTGTTTCTACCCCGAATTTTTTTAGTTGAATTCTTCCGTTATCATCGATGCTTACTATCTCTACCTTTAGTATATCGCCAATTTTAATATTATTTAATATTTCTTTAGCATCATTTCCTAAGTTTGACATATGAAGTAATCCAACCTTGCCGGGAGCAATTTCAATAAATACACCATAGTTTTCTATTCTTGATACTTTTCCTTCAAAAATTTCTCCTTGTTTAACTTCTTTTATTAAATTTTGAATATATGAAATAGCATTATTTATATTTTCTACATTAAATCCACTTACTTTTGTTAAACCAGTTTCATCATTTATAGAAACCTCAACCTCAAACTCCTTGCTAATACCTTTTATAACTCTTCCTCCAGGTCCGATAACATCAGAAATCTTATCAATTGGTACAACTGTAGTTTTGATTAAAGGAGCATATGGGGATAATTCTTTTTTAGGTTCTGGTATAGTATTATACATAATATCTAATATATGTAATCTAGCAATTCTAGCTCTTTCCAAAGCTTCTTTTAAAACTTCTTCATTAACTCCCGCAACTTTAACATCCATTTGAAATGCAGTTATACCGTCTTTTGTACCAGTAACCTTAAAGTCCATATCACCTAAATGATCTTCCATTCCTAATATATCTGTTAAAACAACAAATTTATCTTCCTCAAAAATCAATCCCATAGCAACACCGGCAACATGTTTTTTCATTGGAACTCCGGCGTCCATTAAAGCTAAAGAACCTGAACAAACAGTTGCCATTGAAGACGAGCCATTTGATTCTAATACTTCTGAGACAACACGTATAATATATGGGAATTCTTCCTCTGAAGGAATTAAATTCTTTAATGCTCTTTCAGCTAAATGTCCATGTCCAATTTCTCTTCTACTTAATCTTAATCCTTTAACTTCTCCTGTAGAAAATGGAGGGAAATTATAATGTAACATAAATCGTCTTTCGCCTTCTTCAAATACTGTATCGATTATTTGAACATCCATAGGTTCTCCTAATGTAACAATTCCCAAACTTTGAGTTTCTCCCCTAGTAAATAATGCAGAACCGTGAGTTTTATCAAATAATCCTATTTCACAAGTTATTGGTCTGATTTCATCTATTTTTCTACCATCTGCTCTTGTATTTTCTTCAATAATCATTTTTCTCATTAATTTTTTTATTTTTTCATCAAAAGCTTCTAAAATAAAACGTTTATATTTATCAAATGTCTCATTATCCCATTTTTCAATATAATCAGTTTGGAATTTTTCTAATAATTCTTTTCTATATGAATCTATAGCGTCATCTCTATCTTTTTTTCCTTTAACTAATATTCTACTTTTTAATTCATTATCATCAATTAATGACTCAAAATCTTTTACAAATTCTTCAGGGTATTCAGGTGGGGTAACTTCCCACTTTTCAATATTAAATTCTGATACAACGCTTTCTTGAAATTCAATAATTTGTTTAATAGCATCATGAGCAAATAACAATGCTTTAACCATTTCTTCTTCTGATACTTCTAAAGATTCACCTTCTACCATTGTTATAGCTTCTTTAGTACCAGCTACAACAATATCCATTTTGCTGTTTTTTAATTCTTCTTGTGTTGGAAATACAATAAATTCTCCATTTACATATCCAACTCTAACTCCAGCAACCATGCCATCAAATGGTATAGGAGATAGATTTAAAGCAAAAGATGCACCGGTTATTCCCCAAGTTTCAATGCTGTCATCAGTATCCATAGATAATGCAGTTACTATAACTTGTATTTCATTATGAAAATCTTTAGGGAATAAAGGTCTTATAGGTCTATCTATCAATCTTGATGAAAGAATAGCTTCGCTACTTGGTCTTCCTTCTCTTTTTAAAAATCCGCCAGGGATTTTTCCAACAGCATAAAATTTTTCTTGAAATTCAACTGTTAAAGGTAAGAAATCAACACCATCTTTAGCTTCTTTTGAAGCAGTTGCTGTTACTAATATAGCAGATTTTCCATATTTTAATAGCACTGATCCGTGTGCTTGTTTTGCCATTTTGCCATGTTCAATAGCTAATTTTCTTCCGAAAATTTCGGTTTCCCATACTTTCATTTATATCACCCCTTTTAAATATTATTATAACATAAAATATTGTGAAATCGCAAAAATTTATCCCTAGCAAAGCTAGGGATAAAATTATATTTTAAATTCGTTAAGTTTATCATTTAGCATATCAACAAGTTTTTTCAGTTCATCGGCCTTATTATTTACTTTCTTTATTGCATTGCTTTCATCTTCTATTTCTTTTGTTATTTCTGATATTTCATTTGAAATTTCTAATATCATTTGCGCAGTTTTATCACTTGCAGCAGCCATTTCCTCCGTCGAAGTACTTTGTTCTTCTGCACTCGCAGTTAAACCTTCTATTCTCTGATTTATACTTTCGACTCTTTCCAAAATATTCTGGAACTTTTCTTTTATTTCTTTTGCCCTATTATCAACATTTTTTATTACATCAGCAGTTTCTTCTGTGGCTTTGCTAGCATCTTTAGCGCCATTTTTTATTTCAACTAATATTTTTGCTATTTCTTCTGTAGCTTTTTTACTTTCTTCTGCTAATTTTCTAATTTCATCCGCTACTACGGCAAATCCTTTTCCTGCTTCGCCAGCTCTAGCAGCTTCTATAGCAGCATTTAATGCTAATAAATTTGTCTGTTCTGTTATATTTGTAATTGTTTCAACTATTTCACCAATATTATTAGCCTTTTCTGTTAGATTTTCAACTGTTAATTCTGTTTTTTGTGCTTTTTCTACGGCTATTCCGATGATATTAGCTATTTCTTCTATTGATTTTTCTCCCTCTTCTGTTATAATAGTTGTTTCATTTGCTTCTTGTGAAATTTCTACTGCATTACTTGATACATTTTGTGCAGCAATTGATACTTCGTTTACTCCGGAGGTTAATTCTTCTGTTGTTGCAGCAGAGTTTTCAGCGTTTTCTTCAATTATTTTAGCTTTTTCAATAACATCATTATTAGCTTGTTCTGTTCTTTCAGATATATCTATTAATATATTTGAAGTCTCCTCTATCTTTTTTCCAGCATCTAATAACCATTTTATTGTAGAATTTAATTTATTTGACATATTTTTTAATGAATTAGCTATCATGGCTGTTTCATCTTTCCCTTTTACTTCAAAATCTACAGTAAAATCACCTGTACCATATATATCAACCTTTTTACTTAATTCTATTAATGGTTTTGAAATTCTTTTTGCAAATATTAATGATATTATTAATGATATTATTAATATAATAGAAGAAGTTATTATTAATATATTTTTAATGTTATTAGCAGCTTGGAAAGCTTCTTTTGTGGATACTTCTGAAATAATTGCCCAATTTATTTCTTTAAATTTTAAAGGAGAATATGCAACTAAAACTTTCTCATTATCAAAATTTGTAGATATTTCCCATCCACTTTCTCCATTTAATGCTTTTTCTACGTAATCTGTTTCTACTTTTTGTTTTAAAATACTATCTCTTTCTGAAATATTGTTTCTTATTATCTTATCTTTTCCAACTAAATAAGTTATACCCGTTTTTCCCATGCCGCTTTTATCTTGTAATATGTCATTTATTTTTTCAATAGATAGTCTAAAAACAAGATAACCGTATAAACCGAAATCCTCATCTTCAACTTTTATACCTGCAAATAATGCAGGATAACCGTAATAAATACCTAAATTTGAAAAATGAACTTCGTTATCATTCTTTTCTTTTAATAATAAATATAAGTCGGATAATATAGTATTTGATTTATTTAAGTCAGTTGCAAAATCATCATATTTCTTCACAGAGTATATCACTATACCATCGGGCGAAATTAAAAGCATATCTTCATAATCTTGTATATCTACAAAATTTTTAAAATCTATTTGTAAATCGGAATGTAACACACTATAATCATAGAACATACTTAAAATATTATTATCAAAATTCTCTTTATTAAAATTTTCATCATAGTAATAATCAAAAAGTTTTGATTTATCATCATATGGATTATTTTTTATGTATATATCTTTTAATGTATTTAGAATATCATCTAAATCCATACTTAATTTAAAATCATCTAATAAATTTGATGAAGAAAAAAATGCATCTTTTATTTTTTCAAAATCTTTTACATAATTTAAATTTGCTATTGAGTTAGATAATACATTTTTTATAAATTTTGATTTTATATCTCTAGCTAATATTAATTTCTCTGTAAAGCTATTTTTCAATGAATTTTGAGAATTAGTAATACTAATTGTGTAAAAAGAAAATAAAACTATGATGATGATAAATAAAAAAAGACTTAATATTTTACTTTGAATTTTCATTCAAATACCCCCTTAATATTGTTTAAATTTTTATATAAATTATTATATCATATGATTAAAAATTTTCAAACTAAGATTATTATATAATTTAAAATTATTATATATAAAAAATAAGCGCTCAATGGCGCTTATAACATTTTTCTAAATATATAATTAACAACTACCTGAATAGCTTTTTCATTAAATCCACCTTCTGGAATAATTATATCGGCATATTTTTTTGTTGGTTCAACATATGCATCATGCATGGGTTTTACTGTTGTAGTATATTGTTTGATAACAGAATCAATATCTCTTCCCCGCTCTTTTATATCTCGTTCTAAACGTCGTATAAATCTAATATCATTTTCTGTATCAACAAAAATTGCTAAGTCATACAATCCTCTTAATTCTTCATAATATAATGCAAAAATTCCCTCGACAATTATTATAGGCTTAGGTTCGAATTTTGAAGTTCCTACTCTCGTGAATTGAGAAAAATCATATTCAGGCAAATCAATAGTTTTTCCCTTTTTTAATTCTTCTATATGTTTAAACATTAATTCATTTTCTATCATATCAGGGTGATCATAATTATGTAATTTTCTCTGTTCTAAAGTTTCATGGCTTAAGTCTCTATAATAATTATCCATAGGTAAAATTTCGCAGTTTTGAACACCTAAAATATCCCGAATCTTATAAGCTACTGTAGTTTTTCCTGAGCCAGTCCCTCCTGCAATTCCTATAACATACATATAAACACTCCTCACTTTTTTGATTTTTTAAAATTAAACATTATACCTATAATAATATATATACTTGATATAACCAATATAGTTATTAATTCGATAGTGCTTATATTAATATTTTGTTTTAATATTGTATTTTCTCCAATTTTTAATGAAAGAGAATTTTCTAAAGCATATACAGTAAAAAATGAAGAAATTGTTGATGCAATGAAAATAGTTAATATAGAAACAACATTGTCAAAATTTTTAGCTATTAATATAGATATTATTAAACCAAAAAATATAATAAAAATCCAGGGGATATATGCTTGATTAATATTTTTCAAAAATTCTATTTTTTCAAAAATTTCAGGGTAAAATTTAAAAATAATAGTAGAAACTTCAAAGCCTACAATACCTCCTAAAATAAAACCTCCAACTTGAACAGATGACTTAAATATAGAATAAGTTAAAATTCCAATAATAATTGAAAATACTAATAGAGCAATTGGTTCGTAATTTCCGGCTTCTTTTAAAAGTGTTTGTATAAATTCAAATTGAAAAAGATAAGGAATTATAAATACATAACTACTAATAAAACCTAAAATAAAAAAGATAATTTTGGAAATTAATTTTGAAAATAAAACAGTAATTATAGAAACAGGCAAAATAATATACCACGAATCCGCAAAGGAATACAATACTTTTAAAGTTTCCGGATTTTCTTTTATAATATTTGTAATAGTTGAAACAATAGTTTCTTCCATAAATTCGCCTCCTTTATAGATATTATATCATATATTAGAAAAAAGTGATATAATATGAATATATAAAACTATTATAGGAGGTTTGAAAATGGAAAATCCACTAATATCAGCTATGATCCAATTTGCTATTTTGGGTACAGCAGGGGAAGTTGTATCTAAGATAATAACTAAAAGCAAAATATCTATTTTTAAAGTTATTTATTCAATTTTTGTATGGGGTATTTTAGGAGTTATTATAAAATTTGCTTTTACTGGTTTTAATGGTTTTGTTAGTGAATTAGTATCTCATAATTACCTTCCAACTGGGAAAATATATCAAGCTTTCTTTAAATCATTATTTACAAACGCATTTTTTGGTCCATGGTTAATAGTAATTCATAGATTTTTAGATAATATATCTAAATTAAAAGTTCCAACTGATGGATTAAAAGGTGCTTTATTTACACTATTATGGTTTTGGTTGCCTGCACATACAGTTACGTTTTCACTTCCTATTGAATGGCAAATTACATTAGCTGCAGTTTGGAGTTTTGTGTTGGGATTAATATTAGGATTCTTTTCAAATAAAAAAGCAAAAAAAATTGATGATAAGGTAGGGGAAAATGTTTAAAGTTTTAGTAATCGAGGATGATATAGTTTTAAATAAAACAATATGTGATTTTTTAAATAAATTTAATTACATAACAGTTTGTGCTCATAGAGGATTTGAGGGCCTTGATATGGCGATAAATGAAAGGCCAGATTTAGTGTTGTTAGATCTCAGACTTCCAGATGTTAATGGTATGGATTTAATAGAAAAAATAAAAAAATATATTGATGAAATAATTATAATAACTGCACATGGAGATATATCAGATGCGGTTAAAGCTACCAAGTTAGGTGTATATAATTTTTTAGAAAAACCGTTAGATTTGAAAAATTTAATAAATGAAATAAACAGAGCAGCAGAAACTATAAAACTAAAAAGAGAAATAAAAAAATTAAAGGAAAAATTAAATGAATTTCCAGAATTAATTGGTAAATCAGTAGTTATAGAAGATATAAAAAATAAAATTAATTTAATAGCGAATAAAAATATTCCAGTATTGATTACAGGAGAAAGTGGTACTGGTAAAGATGTAGTAGCTCAATATATTCATAGAGCTAGTGGTAGAGAAAAGTTTATATCTGTAAACTGTGGAGCTATACCACAGGATTTATTTGAAAGTGAATTATTTGGATATGAAAAAGGGGCTTTTACTGGAGCTGAAAAGGAAAAACCTGGTAAATTTGAGTTGGCAAATGGAGGTACATTATTTTTAGATGAAATTGGAGAATTACCTAAAAATATGCAAGTTAAATTATTAAGAGTGTTAGAAACCAAAGAAGTTGAAAGGATTGGTTCAACAAAGCCAACAAAAGTAGATGTAAGAATTATTGCTGCTACAAATAGAGATTTAAATAAAATGATTGAAGAGGGAAATTTCAGAGAGGATTTATATTTTAGATTATCGGTATTTCAAATAAATATTCAACCTTTAAAGGAACATAAAGAAGATATTCCATTGTTAGTAAATTATTTTATACATAAAGCAAATGAAGAATTTAATACCAAAATTAAGGGAATAAATCCAGATGTTTTAGATATATTTATGAAATATAATTGGCCAGGGAACATAAGGGAATTAAAAAATATAGTATATTCAATGATCGCTATATCTAATGGTGATATTTTAGATATAAGCTTATTACCAGAAAATTTAAAGGAATCTGAAAATATTGAATATATAAAAATACCAATGGGCCTTACATTGGATGAAGTAGAAAAAAGATATATATATAAGACTTTAGAATATAATAATTTTAATAAAACTCAGTCGGCTAAAATTTTAGGTATAACAAAAATGACATTATTTTCAAAATTAAAAAAGTGGGGGGATTATAATGAGTGATAATGAAAAGAAAGAAATTAATTTGGAAGATTTAGATGTTGATAAAATCAATGAATTAATGGATTTAGATTCATTAGAAAATGAAAAAATAGAAGAAGTTAACGAAAAAGTTGTTCCTCTTGATAATATAGAAGATACTCAAGAACCAGATATAAATGAGGTAGAAAAATTAGCAGAAGAATTAGAAAAAAAATATAGCGAAGATCAAAAAAGTGAAATAACTTCTACAGAAACAGAAGAAATACCAGAGTTAGAAATAGAAGAATCTACAGAAACAGAAGAAATACCAGAATTAGAAATAGAAGAATCTACAGAAACAGAAGAAATACCAGAGCTAGAAATAGAAGAATCTACAGGAACAGAAGAAATACCAGAGTTAGAAATAGAAGAATCTACAGAAACAGAAGAAATACCAGAGCTAGAAATAGAAGAATCTGCGGAAGTGGAAGAAAAACCAGAATTAGAAGAAAAGCCTGAACAAGAAAATATACAAAATTCAGATATAACAAAGAATGAAATTTTAGAAAATAAGGGAGAAGGTTCAATGAGTAAATGGGAAAATGATTTAGTGCAAACAAAAGTTGAAAATGAATTAATTGTACCAGAATATGAAAAAAAAGAAAATGACGATAGAATAAAATTAGTAGAAACAAGGTTATTTAATAAGCTTGAAGAATATGAAAATAAAATAAATGAATTAATGGAAAAAAATAAAAAATTAGAAGAAAAAATAGAAAATTATTATTCAAAGATAGAAAAATCTGAACAAGCGATAGCTATATTATTAAAAAACATAGTATCGGTTACCTTGGGAGATACGAAGGATATTTTCAATTCAATATTAAATATAAAATCATTAATTTCAGAAAAAAATAAAGTATATTTAATAAATATAGCAGAAAAATTTAAGGATAAAATATCTGAAGAATATAAATTTGTATTTAATTATATTTTAGGGAATTTGTATTCAGAAATAAAGGAAATTAGTAAGGCAGAAAAATATTACTTGAGAGCATTGCAAGATTGTGAAAAAGACAAATCTTTAGATATGCAATTTAATTTATCAATAATTCAGAATAATTTAGGAGCAATATATGCTGATTCAAAAAAATATGATAAAGCAAAAAAATATTTTGCATCCTCTTTGGAAATAAGAAATAAATTAGTAGAAAAAAATGAAAAATACAATATTTATTTATTTAATTCCTTAAATAATTTAGGAATGTTAGAAATTAAATTGGGTAATTTGGATTCTGCAGAAAGATATTTAAATGAGGCTTATGAAATTTTAAATAAATTTGAAATTTCAACTGAAGATAAAGCTCTTCTCTTTATTAATTTAGGAGATTTATATAGTGAAAAAGCTATTGCGGAAAAAGCAAAAGAATATTATGAAAAATCTTTAAAAGAATATTTGAAATTATATAATAATGATCAATATAATTATCGTGAAAAAGTGAATGAAATAATGAGCATGTTACATAAATATGATCCAAATATTTATGAAAAATATAGACTATAATATTTTGGGGATGATATTATGTCTGGATTTTCAATTAAAGTTGATGAGGATTTCATTAATAAAATAATAGATAGAGTTATAGAAAATAATATATCTATAAATGGCCTAAAAAATATGAATATTGAGATGAGAGATGATGGGATACATTTTCAGGTTGAGGTAAACTTTTTAAATAAAGATGCAATTTTTGATACATTGATTATATTTAAAGAAAAGCCAAAATCATTATCTGAAGGTATGTTAAGATTAGTTTTTTCTGGCGATGATGCAATAAAAAAAATATTAGAAGGTGTGTCTTCTATATTTTCAAGATTTGTTGATATAATTGAATTTAAAAATAATGAGGTTATAGTAGATTTTTCTAAAATTAAGTATGATGAAAAGGTTCAACCTTTATTTAATTCTATTAAAATAAAAGATTTTGATATAGTAAACAAAGAATTCAAATTAAATTTAGTTTATGAGGAGTAAGGTTTAATGGAAATAATTGTAGATAAATATATGATTATGGACATTTTAAATGGTATAATTAAATACACGACATATGATATTATTAGAAAAATATTTAACATGATTACAAATGTTAGATTTATGAAAAATAAGATTGAAATAAAAGTTTTATTTATTAAATATTTTATTAGTATAGATAACATTCCAGAGAAATTAAATGGTATTTTGGAGTTTAAACATAACTTACCTATAGATAAAATTAATAAAGGTAAATTACCTAAAAATATATATATTGACAAAAATAAAATATATGTATATATTCCTGATAATATAATTACTAGAAATATTTATTTTGAAGAGATTTCTTTTGATAATGATCAAATAATCATTAGATTAAATTAATATCCACACAAAAACAGGGGGTGTAAGAATGAGAAGATTATTAGTTTTATTGAGTATTTTGATTATTGGATTATTTGTTTTTGCTGAACAAATGAATTTGGTTATTCTTCACACAAGCGACTTGCATGGTAACATTTTTCCTGTAAATTATGCTACAAATTCTCCATATTACGTTGGATTAGGGCGTGTAGCTACATTTTATAAAATGGAAAAAGAAAAAAATCCAAATGTATTTTTAATTGACACGGGGGATTTAATCCAAGGAACACCTTTAGAATATTATCATGCAAGAATAGAAAATGATCCAATTGATCCAATGGTAAAAGTAATGAATCATTTAGGTTATGTAGCTTCTGTTATAGGAAATCATGAATTTAATTATGGTAAAAATATTTTAAACAAAGCGGTATCAGAGGCTAATTTCCCATTTTTAAGCGCAAATATAGTTGATAGAGACACTGGTAAACCTATATTTAAACCATATTTGGTATTTGATTATAATGGAATAAAGATAGGGATTTTAGGTCTTACAACAAAATTTATACCTAATTGGGAGGATCCTAAAAATATAAGAAACTTAGATTTTTATGATCCAGTTGATGTTGCTAGAAAGTATGTAAAAATATTAAAAGAAGAAGAAATGGTTGATGTTTTAATCGTTGGATATCATGGTGGATTTGAAAAGGATTTAAATACTGGAGAACCCACAGAAGAATTAACTGGTGAAAATGAAGGTTATGAATTATTAATGGAAATACCTGGAATAGATGTGTTGTTAACTGGACATCAACACAGATCTATTTCTGGTGTATATAATAATGTTGCAGTTTCTATGCCAAGTAGTTGGGGTAAAAAAGTTGGTAGAATAGAACTTACTTTAGATAATTCTGAAGGAAAATGGAAAATAGTTTCTAAAAAATCAGAATTGTTAGACTCAAAAACCGTAGAATCAGATAAAGAAGTATTGTCTCTTGTACAAGATTATGAAGATAAGGTACAAAAATGGCTTGATCAACCAGTTGGTATGGCTAAAGGCGATTTTTACGTAGACGATCCTTTAAAAGTAAGATTGGGAGATCATCCTTTAATTCAGTTTGTAAATACAGTTCAGCAAAAATATTCTGGAGTAAAAATATCTTCAACTGCATTATTTAATAATTATATTAAAGGATGGAAATCTGGACATATAACCTTAAGGGATATTAATGGTGTATATATTTATCCAAATACTCTGAAGGTTCTAAAAGTAACTGGAAAAGATATAAAAGATGCTATAGAAAAAAGTGCTGATTATTTTGTATATGAAAATGGAAAAGTTGATGTAAATAAATCATGGGTAGATCCAAAACCAAGGCATTATAATTATGATATGTGGGAAGGAATTACATATATTATTGATGTTTCAAAACCTGTTGGTGAAAGAGTGGTATTTTTAGAATTTGAAGGAAGACCTATTGAAATGGATAAGGAATATGAGATAGTATTAAATAATTATAGAGCTGGCGGCGGCGGTGGATATTCTATGTTTGCTGGAAAACCTGTTGTAAAAGAAGTTATGATGGAAGTTTCCGAATTAATGGCAGATTATATAATGGAACATAAAATAATAGAAGCTAAAGTAGATAATAACTGGTTTGTAGCAACAAGCGAAATGTATGAAGTTAAAGAAGGAGATACATTATTTAAAATAGGCAGAATGTTCAATGTATATCCATATGCATTAGCTCAATGGAATAACATAAAAGATCCAAATAAAATATATACCGGTCAAAAACTAGTTATTTATAAACCTGTTAAATAATAAATAAATCCCCCTTTTGGGGGATTTATTACAATTCTACAATTTCTGTATATTTTTGTCCATTTTCATCATATATTTCGAATTTGATCCTTTTCACACTGCTTTCAAAATCTTCAGATTCATCTTTTTCAATTTCATAATTATATCCATTATCGATTTTATTGACTTGAATTTTTATTTTTGCAAACCTTCCATTATTAAAATCATATGTTTCACCATCATCCTCAAAATATATAAATTCAGCACTATCTGTTACAAAACCAATTACAGTTAAATCAGTTATTTGCTTTTCATTTACATAATTTATTTCTTCTTCGTTTAGTGCAATTAAAGAATTTTCACGGATAAATATTGGAACTTCATCTATATTTGCTTCTATATAATATTCTCCAGGATTATATACTTTAATATTTCTACTATTATGTTTTGAAGCTTTCCAATACAACCATTTATTTTCAGGTAAATGAACAAATCTACCATTTGCATTTGGTTGAATAATAGGTGTTGCCATTATAGATGCTCCTACCATAAATTGATCTTCAATATCTTTTGATATTTCATCATCAAAGTATAAAAATAAAGGAGAAATAAAAGGTGTTAGATTATCAATAGATCTAAAAAATTCAGAATATAAATATGGAATTAATGCATATCTTAATTTTATTGTATTTCTTAATATATCTTCTATATATTCATCAAATGCCCAGGGCTCCTGATGTCTAGTTCCTAAAGCTGAATGATTTCTGTATAATGGAGAAAATACCCCTAATTGCATCCATCTAACAACTAGCTCTGGAGAAGAATTTGCACCAAAACCACCAATATCTGCCCCAGTATAGAAAAAGCCAGATAAATTTAATGATTGTAACATTCTTATATTAACTAACATATGTTCCCACCAGGACATATTATCTCCCATCCATATTGTTGCTATTCTATGATGTCCAGCGTAACTACTTCTAGATAATAGTAAATATCTTTTATTTGGTATAATTTTTTCAAATCCTTCTACAGTAGCTTTTGTCATATAATATCCATATAAGTTATGTAATTCATCATTTGAATATATACCTTGTGGTGTATTATGGTAAAAACTTTTGTAATATTCTCTTCTATTTGATAAATTTATAGCTTCATCTTTTATCATGAAAAATTCTAAACCTACTTCTTTTTCTTTTAGTTCGTCTACTTTTTTTAAATATTCTTTCAAAGTTTTTGGAACAAAGAAAATAGAAGGTTCATTCATATCATTCCAAAATCCGGTAATTCCTAAATCGGTAAATAATTTATATTTTTCTCCCCACCATTCTCTAACTTCTGGATTTAAAAAGTCTGGAAAATGTGTGTATCCTGGCCAAACGGTAGCAACAAAATATTCATTATTTTTGTCTTTGCAAAAATATCCATTTTTAACGCCTTCTTCATACACATCATAACCATCTTCTATTTTTACTCCAGGATCTATTATAGGAACTAAATTGAATCCTAGCTTTTTCATATTAGAAACAAATTCAGGGAAATTCGGGAATTTATTACTATCTACTGTAAATACTTTGTAATTTTCCATATAATCTATATCCATATAAATAGCATCGCAGGGGATATTTTTTCCCCTAAAAGTATAGGCAATTTCTTGTATTGTTTTAGCGTCTGGATAACTCCATCTGCATTGTTGGTATCCAAAAGCCCATTTTGGAGGTATATAAGGTTTACCTGTTAATTTTAAATATTCCTGTATTATTTCAATATCATTTTTTGTATCAAAAATATATAAGTCAAAATTATTTGAATTAATTTCTATTTTCATTTCATCAAATTTTGTATAACAAATATCAAATATTATTTCTCCTGGATAATCTATAAAAAATCCAAATTTATTACTTATAATAATAAAAGGGTGAGAACCATATAATGAATCTTTTTCAGGTGTATGCACAGGATCATCTGTTGCATATAATCTATATACTTTACCTCTTTTATTTAAGGGACCTAAGGTTTCGCCTAAACCATATACTCTATCTTTAGTGTTGAGTTTAAGAGATAAAATAGTTTTATTCTCTTTTTTGTTTAATGTGAAATAAACAATTTTTTCACAATCTTCAAAAGCAAGATCCTTCTTATTGAAAACGGTTGCATCCGTTTCAAAAGGAATACCAAACCTATATAGTGTTGTAATAAAAGATAGTTTTGTTTTTTTCATAAATATTCTCCTTTCTTTTTTTATATATGAAAAAAGGCCATTATAATTTCAAAAACTATAAGAATTACTATTAATAATTCTAAAAAATTTGCTCTTGAGCCTTCGTTTATTTCATTTAAAACTGTATAGCTTTCTAAAGCATTATCTAATTTATGTGATAATATCTTATACCTTCTATTTATTTCAAAAAATCTAGCCAATATTTCATATAACTCATCATATATATTCCATTCCCAAGTTATAGATGGTTTATCTAAAACCATAATATCAGATATTATTTCATGTCTTGTTTTAATTAGATTTAAAGCCTTTCCAACAGCAATATTTTTCATAATGGAGAGGAAGTGTTTATATTTATTATATTTTTCAATTGTTTTTTCAATATCTTCCTCTAATTCATCTGAAAGCTCTTCATATCTTTCTAAAGCTACGCTTTGAGCAATGGTTAAAGATATTAAAGATAATGATTCTTTAGAAATGTAATCCTCCTTAATATGAAGTGTTTCTGTATTAAAATCAATATAAAATGACTTTTTAAGATTATTATCAATAACAATATTTAGTTCATCTTCAAATTTTGCTTTAAATTCATCATCAACTAATTTTTCAATATATGAAATAAATTCTTTTATTTCTTTATCTAAAAAATCAAAAAAAACAAAAGCTCCAAATTGATAAATATGAACATTTTTTTGATTATAACTTAAAATAAGTGGCATTTCCCATTTTGTCACGACTGGTAACTGTAATTTTGCGGCAATCATTTGAATATCAATATTTTTTCCGGCATCAACAGCTTTAATTTTATATTCTGAAATGTTTCTTTCCATAGAGCACCTCCGTGCTAATAAAAGTTATATATTTAATAAACCTTATGATAACATATGATAGTAAAAATGCATATAGCGTTCTTAATACACCCAAATAAATTTGTGTTTGAAAATGTAAGAATGTATCTAAAATAGATACAAAAAGAATTGACTGTCCAATATTCCAAAAAATACTAAAAAATTTTGTGGGTGGTTTTGTAAAGATAAAAATATAAGCAAAAAATTCCTTAAAACGAGGTCTAGCAATTAACGTTTTCTCTAAGAAATCTCTAATATTTCTTTCATACATACTGGAAAATCCAAAATTTCCACTCCTAAGAATATAATAAGCTCCAAAAATTAGTAATATAATCGTTGAAAAAATAATATCTTTTTTATTCAATTTAAATTTTTTTATTTGTACAAGAAATAATACAAAAGGTAATATAATAAGTAATAATTTAACCCCTCTTATTACGGAAATTTTATATATTAAAAGATAATTATAACCTGTGCCATATATTAAGATTCCAAATAAAATGTTTAACAGAACAAATTTAAAAATATTTTGTTTTTTATCTTTTTTCCATTTAATCCAAGAAATAAAAGAAAATATAATAGCTAAAAAGACATAAGACCACCCATTTAAAAAGAAAAATGATAATAGATAGATTATAGAAAGTAAAGGTATAAATGTTCCTATATAAATAGAAGATAATATAGATGAAAATATAGGGATAATTTTATTGTGTTTAGGTAAAATAGGAATATCTTTATTATAATTTTTCATTCTTTTCTTAATACCTTCAATAATCAAATCTCTTTTTTCATGGTTAGGTATATAAAAAATATTTAATCTTCTTTCATTAAAGGCTCTCCAAAATCTCTGTTCAATTTGTTCAATATTATATTTATCCATCTCTTTAGGTTTAATATAATGTACATATCTAATCTTATATAATTCATTATTATTTAGATTAACTTTATATTTATCAAATAAATAACCAAAATCAGAAAATTCTGCAATAAGAACATTATCGTGTTCAGATAAAAATGCTTTAAACTCTTCAATTGTTAAACTAGTGGAATTTTCACTTATTAAAACATAATCTTTATAACTATAATATTCAATTAATTTATTTTCAATCATAGTAGATTGTTTTTCTAATAAATTATTGTCGATTATATGATATCCTCTTTTTAAATAATTATAGTCATTATAAGATATATATATAAATATTGAAATACTAAAAAAGATTGTTATCAAGAAAACAATATTAGAATACTTTTTCAATAATTACACCTCTAATCTTTCTAATACCTTCTTTAAATCAGTGGTTAAATTAGAAATTAATGTATATCTCTTATTAAGATATTCAAATTCTAAAAAGTAAGAATGTAAAAAATATCTTTTTAATCCTATTGATTTTTTAAGTAATCTATTTATTTCAAAATTACCATATTTATTATCTCCAGCTACAGGAGAACCTATATCTGCAAATTGTTTTCTTATTTGATGTTTTCTTCCAGTTTTTAAAGTAATATCAACAAGGGTTAAATCAATATTATTTATATTATAGTTTTCCAATACATCATAATATAATACTGCATTTTTTTCTTCTAAGACGTTTTCAAGTTTGTTACCATCTCCAGTTAATTTTCCAATTACTAATGATTGATATTTTTTTGTAATATCTCTACCTTTAATTATTTCAGTTAACTCTCTAGCGACTTGCTTATTTTTTGCTATGACTAATACACCAGATGTGTGTTTGTCCAATCTATGCACTAAATGTGGTTCAAATTTACCTTTTGCATAATATAAAATTCCTTCAATAATAGTAACCTTTTCTTCATTTCTGCCAGGATGAACAGATATGCCAGAGGGTTTATTTATAGCTAAAATTTTCTCATCTTCATATATAATGTCTAAATCTAAATGTCTGGGCAATATTTTTTCTTCTTTTTTTCTCTCATCTAATGGCCCCTTATACCTTATTTCTACAGTATCACCAATATTTAATTCAAATTCTTGTTTTTTAACTCTTTTACCATTTACAAAAATAAATCCTTTTCTAATTAATTTATATATAAACCCTAGTTTCAATGAATCAAAATTATTTCTCAAGAATTTATCTAATCTTTTATAATAATTTTTTTCATTTACAATTATATAATTTTGCATATTATCGCTCCTTTTTTGGTATAATTATATAATATATATAAAATTATAGAGGTGATAAAATTGTATACGGAAATTCTCAAAACATTATATAGTTTTTTAGGTGAAAATATTATAAATGAACAAAAGAAATTAAAATCTGAGATTTTTGATAAATTATCAACGAAATCTGATTATTATGAAATTTTAGACTTTTTAAAATTAGAAACATTTCCTCAAAAAGTGGAAGAAGTTTTTTTATCACTATTTATTATATCATTATTTAATAGATTACGTATATCAATAGATATAGAAAAGAAAATTTTAATTTACGGAAATGATAAGATAAGCTTAGAGGAATTAGGAATAAAAGATGTTGTCAAATCAGAAAATCTTTTGAGAGAGTTTATAGATTTAATTGATAGTAACTTGCCAACTGAATACCTTTTTGGAATATTATCAAATGATTTATCAAAAAGAATAAAAGTATTTAAAGAATTAATTGGCAATACAAAAATTACAGAGGAAAAATGGTCAAAAGAAGAATTGAAAGGATTAATTAATTCTCTTACAGAATCAACAAAAGAATTTTTAAAGTTTATGGTTAAAAAGGGTAAAAGCTCTAAAGAAGAGATAATTTCAGAGTTAAAATTAAAAGATACAAGATCTATATCTGCATTTACTAGCGCTATTTCAAGAAATTCACCATCTAACAAAGAAAGAATTTTGTTTGGCGAAAAAGGAAAAATATATATTAATGAAAATTATAGGGAGATATTAAAAGATCTTTTTTTGAATGAATGATTTTAAATGATTTAATGTATAAATTTTAATTGGGAGAGGTGATATTATGAAAATAGGCATTATAGGGTTAGGAAGAATGGGAATGAACATGGCAAAAAGATTATTACAAAATCATGATGTAGTTGTATATAATAGAACAAAAGAAAAAGTAGAAGAAATTAAGAAAGAAGGTGCAATAGATTCCTATTCATTAGAGGAGTTTGTTGAAAAATTAGAATCTCCTAGGATTATATGGTTAATGTTGCCTGCAGGAGAAATTACAGATAATAATATTGATAATTTAATTCCCTTGTTAAACAAGGGAGACATTATTATTGATGGAGCAAATACTTACTATAAGGATGATTTAAGAAGAGCTGAAAAATTACAGAAACACGGAATTCATTATGTAGATGCAGGTGTATCAGGTGGAGTCTGGGGTTTAAAAGAAGGTTACTGTACTATGGTAGGTGGTGAAAAAGAGATTTTTGAATATATAGAACCTATTTTAAAAACATTAGCACCAAAAGATGGTTACTTATATTGTGGTCCAACTGGAGCAGGACATTTTGTAAAAATGGTTCATAATGGTATTGAATATGGTTTAATGGAAGCATATGGTGAAGGATTTGAGTTATTAAAGGCATCAAAATATGGCGAAGAATTAGATTTGTATAAGGTTGCTCATTTATGGAATCAAGGAAGTGTTATAAGATCTTGGTTGTTAGAATTGTTGGAAGATGCGTTTAAAGAAGATAATAACTTAGATGAAATACAAGGGTATGTAGAAGATTCAGGTGAAGCAAGATGGACGGTTTTAGAAGCTGTTGAAACAGGAGTTTCAGTTCCTATAATATCAAACTCATTGTTTAAAAGATTTCAATCTAGACAAAAAGATGTTTTCTCAGATAAAGTAGTAGCAGCTTTAAGAAGGGAATTTGGAGGTCATGCTGTATATAAAAAGTCTGAAGATGTAAAAAGTAATATAGCAGGTGCTGGAAAGGTTCAAGCTGCAAATCCTGATGAAAAATTTAGAAGGTGATATTATGGGTATTATAGAAAACAAGATTGGATCAGTAGTAGAGCTTTGTGATGATCCAACTCCAGAGCCTGCAGGTATAATTATTTTTGGGGCATCAGGAGATCTAAGTTTTAGAAAATTAATTCCGTCAATGTATAAATTGTTTAAAAACAGAAAATTAATAGATTTTTATATTTTAGGTGTTGGAAGATCAAATTTTTCTGATGATGATTTTAGAAATAAGGTTTTAGAGTCACTTGATTTTAAACAGGATGTAGTAAAGAAATTTATTGAACATATATATTTTTTATCTGGTGATTATGATCAAGATGAATTATATATTAATTTAAAAGAAAAAATAAATATTTTAAATAAAAAACATAACACTAAAAATAATAAATTATTTTATTTCGCAACACCTCCTAATGTATATATTCCAATTATCAGGCATTTGGGTAAGTTTGATTTAAATAACGAAGATGAAAATTTTTCAAGAATGGTTATTGAAAAACCTTTTGGAAATAATTTAGAAAGTGCTAAAAAGTTAGATTGTGAGTTGCATAAATACTTAAATGAAAAACAAATATATAGGATTGATCATTATCTTGGAAAAGAAACGGTACAAAATATATTGATGATGAGATTTGCGAATATTGTTTTTGAACCAATATGGAATTATAAATATATTGATCATGTTCAAATAACTGTATCAGAAGAATTAGGAGTAGAAAATAGAATAGGATATTTTGAAAACACTGGATTATTAAGGGATATGGTTCAAAACCATATATTACAATTATTAACTTTAATTGCAATAGAACCTCCGGCATCACTTGATGCTAATATGATACATGATGAAAAAATGAAGGTCTTAAAATCAATTAGACGTTTTAATGTTGATAATTTAGATGAATTTGTTGTAAGAGGACAATATACAGATGGATATATAAATAATGAATTTAAAAAATCATATATAGAAGAAGTGGGGAAAAATTCTAAAACAGAAACATTTGTTGCATTAAAATTGTTGATAGATAATTGGAGATGGAGTGGAGTTCCTTTTTATATAAGAACAGGAAAAAGATTAAAGAAAAAATTATCTGAAGTTTCAATAGTATTTAAGGATGTACCGCATTCAATATTTTCGGATTTTTATCCTGTTAAATTTGAACCAAATGCATTAGTAATTAGAATTCAACCTGATGAAGGTTTTAAACTAATACTTCAAGCTAAACAACCAGGATCTAAAATATGTATAAATACTTTAAATATGGAATTTAAATATAGAAATTTCTTTGATTATGAACCTCAAGATGCATATGAAAGACTTATTTTAGATGCTTTGTTGGGAGATCAAACACTATATGTAAGAAATGATATTATGGAAGAATCTTGGAAATTGGTAACTCCTATTTTAGAAAGATGGGAGAATAGTGACTTATATTATTATCCTTCAGGAAGTTGGGGTCCAAAAGAATCAGATAGATTAATAGAAAAAGATGGTAGAAGGTGGAGAAATTATGAGAATATTTGAATATGAAAATATTAATGAGATGAGTTTTGATGTAGTTAAAACAGTAATGAATTTTTATGATTATTATATAAAAAAACAAGGGTATTTCTCTTTGGTTTTATCAGGGGGGAATACCCCTAAATTATTATATGAAATGCTAAGTATGAATCATAATATTGATTGGGAAAAAGTATATTTGGTTTTAGGTGATGAAAGGTATGTTCCATTAGATGATGAATATAGTAATTATAAAATGATAAATGACATTTTAATTTCAAAAATAAATATTCCTAAAGAAAATTTTTTATATGTAAATACAGAAATTAAAGATATAGAAAAATGTGCACTAGATTATGAAAAAAGAATAAAAGATTCTTTTAATGAAATATCGTTTGACTTAATATTATTAGGTATGGGAAATGATGGACATGTAGCATCAATTTTTCCAGATGTAGAGATATCTGATAAAAAATATGTTGATTTTGTGTATCCTAAAAATGCTAATCCAAAAGTGCCTAGGATTACATTAACCTATAAAGCAATTAATAATAGTAAAAATATACTCTTTTTAATTTCTGGAAAGAGTAAAATTAATAGATTAAAAGAAGCATTTAGGAATAGAATATATCCAGTATCTAAGGTTTCGCCAAAAGAAAATCTATTATTTTTTATTTCAAAAAATTAAGAAAATAATCACCTTATGTAGAAATATAACTTGAGGTGATATTATAATGAAAAAAACATATAAAAGTCTATTATATATTATAATTATATTAATACTTCAATCTTGTATTTTAAATACAAAACCGCCAAAACCAATATTAAAATATCCTACAAAATTAAATAACCTTCCACTTTCAATAGATTTCTATTGGGATTTGGAAGGTAATGTTGTTTTAGAAGATATTAATTATATTGTTAAGTATGGGACTAATAAGAATTTGTTAGATAGAAAAATTACAACATCTAATAAGAATATAAGAATAGAAAATTTATCACCTGAAACAACATATTATTTACAAATCATTAGCGTTAAAGGAAATGAAATTAATGAATCAGATATATATGAATTTACAACAACTGATATACCTAAAGTAAAATTTTTAACAAATAAAAATATTATATATGAAAATCATATATTATTATCTTGGGATGCAGAAGATAAGGATGGTATAAAAAAATATGAATTATATATATCAAAATCAAATGATTTTTTTGATATTGTAGATTTAGGGCTAAATAAAAGTTATTATATAGAAAATTTAAACACAAGAGAAACATATTATTTTAAAATAGTAGCATATGATAATTTAAATACATTTGGTGAAGATATACTTCAAATAAATGTAGGGAATTTAGAATTTTTCAATTTTAATCCTACGAATAATTCAAGAAGTATACCGTTGAATAATGTAAAATTATCTTTTGAATATACAGGTATATCTGATGATTTTACTTTAATATTTTCGCCTAATGATGATCTTTCAAATGATTTAAAATATTATTTAAGAAAAAATATATCTAGCAAGGAATTTACATTAAATTCTTTACCTGAAGGTACTACATTTTATTGGAAGATAATTGATAATAAAAATAAAATTGAAAGTTCTATACAAAGTTTTACAACATCATATAAACCAGAAATAAAAATTACATATCCAGTAAAAAACAAAGAAACGGAAAATTACCCCGTAGGAATGCCGGAAAATCTGAAAATTACTTGGAATGCAACTGATATAGATAATGATAACTTAACCTTTTTCATTAAATTAAAAGAAGTCAGTATGGAAGATAAAATTGAAAATATAGATTTT
Organism: Marinitoga sp. 38H-ov; assembly: GCF_011057715.1. Taxonomy (NCBI): domain Bacteria; kingdom Thermotogati; phylum Thermotogota; class Thermotogae; order Petrotogales; family Petrotogaceae; genus Marinitoga; species Marinitoga sp. 38H-ov. Next base: position 81,441 of record NZ_LNGH01000023.1, on the reverse strand, counting down.
TCAAGAAATTTATTAATAGATGATTCTACAAAGAATATGTATTATAATGTAAATGGTTTGAAAAAAGGAAGTTATTATGCTTTTAAAGTTATAGCTGATGATGGGAAAGGTAATGAAGTAAGTAGCGAGATTGTTAAATTTAAAACTAATGTTGGTCCGGATAATCCATATGAACTATTTCCAAATAAAATAATAGATGTAGATACTAAAGTTGCAACTTTAACCTGGAAATGTTATGATCCTGATAATGAATTGAATTATAGGATATATTATGGTGAATCTTCTACGGATTTAATTTTAGAAGGAGAGACATCAAAAAATTATTATACTCTAAAGAATTTGAAAAATGGAACAACTTATTTTTGGCAAGTAGAAGCAATTGATACCAATAATGCAACATCTATTAGCGATATAGCAACTTTTACGACTAATAAAAAACCGATATTTAAAAGTGTAGAACCGACAAATAATATAGTAAATATTTCATTAAAAACAAAATTAAAATGGTTTTTTGAAGATACAAACTTAGCGTATTATAATCTATATATTTCTAAAGATAATGAACCTTTATCGCTACTGGCAACATTAACAGAAAATTATTATGATTTAAATATTTTACCTGAAACAAAATACAAATGGGAAGTATTAGCTTTTGATGTTTATAATGCTTCCGCAAGTTCTGGTATTAATTATTTTGAAACTACAAATAAACCGCAAATTCAATTATTGACACCTACTAGTTTTAATGAATCATTAAAGCCTGTATTTTCATGGGATGCAACAGATATAGATAATGATAAATTAAATTATAAATTATATATATATAATAATGGAAATATAATAGATGAAATATCAACAGATTCTACAATAGTAAAATATACTAATTTTTTGGAATCTAATATGGAATATACATGGGAAGTTATAGTTGAAGATAGTAATTTTGCAACAGCTATAGCTTCATCAAATTTTACTACATCAAGAAAACCCGTTATTGAATTAATATATCCTATATCAGAAGAAAATTTAGGATCAACAGTCACTTTAACTTGGAATGCAACAGATATAGATAACGATGATATATATTATGAAATATATTTAGATGATACAAAAATTGGAACAACAACAAATAAAAATTACAGTGTATCAGGATTATTACCAGATACATTATACACATGGAAAGTAGTTGCTATAGATTCTAATTTAGCTACAAATACATCTATTGAAGCAACATTTACTACAGATAAATCTCCAAATAATAAACCTAATATAACAAATATATATGGTTATGATGAAAATGGGAATTTAAATAAGGAACTCTCATTAAATGAAGAAAAATACCCTAATGTATTTAAAATTATATGGGGTTTATCCAATAATTCAAGTTATTACAATGTATACAAATCTAAAGATGGAATAGAAAGTATTATTGCTAGCAATTTAACAAATAATAATACAATTATATATATACCTGATGGCGGAAAATATAATTTATATGTGAAGGCATTTAATGATAAAGGGTTTTATACTAAGGGCGATGAAATTTCTTTAGAAATAAATAAACCTCCTATAATATTAGATTATTCTCCTAGAGAGAATGAATCTAATATATCATTGCATCCAACCATAATATGGAAAGCTGAAGATTATGATTCGAAAATATTTACATTAAGAATGTATTTTGGGTATAATAAAGAAGAATTAAATGAAGAGTATATGCCTAATACACAAACAGAGGGAGAATATACTATAAAAACGGAATTAAACCCTGGAACGAAGTATTATTGGAAAATAAAATTAGAAGATGAGATGAATGGTGTAACGGAAACAGAATTTAGAGAATTCACGACAACATATAGGCCTGAATTTAAATCTGTTAATTTATCAGATTATGCAACAAATATATCACTAAATTATAATTTACAATGGGAAGGATATGATAAAGATAATGATAATTTATCTTATACCATTAAATTAAATGGAAATAAATTAAAAGAAAATTTAAAGAGTAATGCATATACTTTAAATTTGGAATCTGATAAAAATTATTTGTTAGAATTGTTAGTAATTGATGATAAAGGTACAGAAAATTCTACTATTCTTAACTTTAGCACAACTAGAAAACCTATAATATATAATAATTCTATGTATGTTGAAGATACAAATCATTTTAAAAATGGAGATAAAATATATTGGAATGCATATGATCCAGATAACGATGAAATATATTATGAAATATACTTAGGAACTTCTCAGAATTCCTTAACAAAGATAGCAACAACAACTGAAAAAGAGTATAAACTAAATAATTTAATTGAAGGGAAAACTTATTACTGGAAAATAAAAGTATATGATAATAAAGGTGCTGTAAGTGAATCTGATATAAAAAGTTTTAAAACAAATACATCGCCAAATATTCAAAATATATATTATCCTAAAAATAATTCAATTGGAATTGAAAGAAATGTCACATTATATTGGGAAGCTACAGATTCTGAGAAAGATAAATTAAAATATGACATATATTTTGGAGATACTAAAAATAACTTAGTAAAAGTTGCATCAGATTATGTATATACAAGTTATAATATAAATAATTTAGAGAATGGAAAAACTTATTATTGGAAAATAGTTGCAAAAGACGGATTTGGTGGTGAAAGTGAATCTGAAATCTATGATTTTACTACTAATTCTCCACCTGTTTTTTCAAAAATTAATTATGAGTTATATAATGGATTAGAATTAAAAATTAATTGGGAAGTTAAAGATCCTGAAGGTCAAACAATAAGATTTGATTTATTAGAATCATTTGAAGATAGTAATTATAGTACAATATTATATAACGTTTATGATATTGAAAAATATTTAGGAAGATTATTGCCTGATACAAATTATTATTTAAAAATAAGAGCTATAGATGAAAAAAACGATTATGTAGAATCAACAATAACTTTTAAAACAAATAACATAGATACAAATATATTTACTATAGAAAGAGGCAATAATAATATAGAAAATTCTATAATCGATCTTAAAGAAGTTAACTCAAATGAATATGTATTTATCGAAAAGCAAAATAATGAATATTATTTAACAAAAATAGATTATACAGGAACAGAGACAACTAAAGATTCATCTATTACAATAAATTACACGCCGTACTTTATTGAAAATAATGCTAATTTATTAATAATTGGAATTAAAGATGATCAGATTATTTTTGAAGAATATGATAATAATTTAAATCTTATATCATCTAATCTTACAAATATTTTTTTATCGTCTATAAAAGATTTCATTAAAATATCAGATAATGAATATATAATACTAGGAGAAAATTCGGGAAATAATTATATAATAAATATTTTAAATGGTTTGAAAATGCTTGAAAAAAACTTTGGTAACACAAAATTATATTCAATTATTAAAATTTATGATTATGACAGTAAAGAAAAATTTATATTATCAGGAGAAAAAAATAATAAAGGCTATATGGCAAAGCTTGACAAAAATTTTAATTTAGAAGATGAGAAAATAGTAGATATAGATAAAATAGTAAAATTAGAAAATAACGAAAGGGATTTTTTTGCAGTGGGATTTATTAATAATGACTTAGTTATAAAGGGATTTAGTTATAGATTAAATGAATTATACAAACCGATATATGAAAACAATTTTTATAATTCTTTTGTGGATATAGTAAAAGTGGATAACGGATATTTAATGGCACTAAACAATAATGAAGGGGATATAGAGATATTAGAATTAGATAATAATATTAATGTAATTAATAAACATTATTTTGGAAGAGAATACGAAGATAAAGCGATGGGAATTATAAAAACATCAGACAATGGTTATATAATTTTTGGTCAAACAAAGTTTTCTGATCATACATATGGGAATTCTTATATTATAAAAACTGACTCCAATTTAGATGGTTGGAGTACACCATAGGAGGAAATATGGGAAAAATAAAACAATTTTTAATACTAATGTTATTCATTCCAGTATACACTTTAACTAATAATATTTTTATTAATTTTGATTATTATAATAATAATTTATCTAATATATATTTGGGATATGACTTGGAATTTTTAAAAATAAAAATTGGAAGTCAACATGACTTCCAATTTTCTGGTGGAATATCGATCCCATTTTATTACAATAACTATGTAATAGAGCCGTATTATAACTATTCGTCTTTTAACAGTTTAGGAATAAAGTTAGGGTATAAAAATTTTTCAATAAAATATAATTATAGTAAAAAAAATGGTAGTATATATGGGATTGACTTTGAAATGCCAATTATTAAATTTGGAAAAGACGAAATAGCTTTTTTAGAAAGTAAGGATAACATAAAAGTTATTGCTGGTGAAAGATTATTAATTAAATTGATAGCGAGAACAAGGAATAATAGACCAGCACAAAATATAGATTTATTTTATACCCTAAATGATTCTGATATGATATATATGGGAAAAACAAATATGTATGGAGAGGCGTGGTTTTCAAATAATATTACTAAATCTGGAAATTATATAGTAAACATATATAGTAATAGGAAATTAATAAAAAAAATAAAATTAGAAGTAATTCCATCATTCCCTAATAATATAACATTTGATTTTGATAAAGATAAAATATATACAAATGAAGAAAATTTAATTAAAATAAAAAATATCAAAGTTTATGATAAATATAATAATGAAATAAAAAATTTTAATATGAAATTTTTTGAATTTAATTTTGTTGGAAATATTAAAGATATTAATTTTTCTTATTTAGATAATACATTATTAATAGAACCTTTTGATAAAAGTGGTGTTTATGAAATATACTATAAAGCAGAAATAAATAAGAAAATAATATATGGAATAAAGAAAATAAAGGTAGAAAATAATCCGAAAAATATAGCAGATATAAGAGTATATATAAATTATATAGGGAAAGACTCAAATTATGCAATATTTAAAATCGAAAAACCCAAAATAATTTTTTTAAACTCTGAAATTATTCAAGCTGAAAAATATTTTGTTTATAGTAATAATGAAAGAGTGGAAGTAAAAAATGGAATATTTAAAATACCATTAGATAAAATACCAGAGAAATTTATTGTAGATGTATATTATAATAATTATTTAAAGACTATAATTGTACATAATTAAACTTTTGTACAATAATAACGTCTAAATAGTTGAAAAAAAAATATAAATATGTTATAATCATTAAGCTCGGGGACGAAACGGTTTCGACGGGGGTAGAGTAGGTCGGAAAGCGAGCCGTGGAAGACTGTTACCACGTAAAATGATCGGTCAAAAAGAGAATTGCCGAAGAAAATTACGCATTAGCTGCTTAATATAACATAGCAGCCGTCCTACCAACCGTTCTGGGTCAAATGGTTGATTAGGACGTCATATTTATGACCCTAACCCAAAAATCATTCTCTCGGGTTTTTGGGGACATCTTAGAGAGATAGCCTAATCTTATCCTGCCTATGGGAGAAGATTAAGCGAAATTTAAAACATAGGCTGCGCTCGGAGATGTCCGGGTTACTCTGCCTTCGGACGCGGGTTCGACTCCCGCCGTCTCCACCATAATAAAATGCCCATCACTGGGCATTTTTTCTTTTTAGATAATCTATAATTATATTTTTCTCAATATTTTTACTATAATCGAAGAAATATGCTGGAATATGAAGATATTCTTTATTCTTTTGTGGATTTTTTAAATAGTTATTAATATTTTCAAGATATTTTTTAGCAGTAATTTCCCAAGTATAATTTTCAACAACTCTTTTTCTTCCTAATTCAGAATATTTATCAAAATTCTTTAACCCATCTAAAATTCCCTTTTCCATATCTTTTATATCAAATGGATCTATTAATACACCATATTTACCTTTATCAAACGATTCCATAGGCCCACCATTTTTAGTAGCTACAACAGCAAGGCCTACTGCTGCTGCTTCAATAGGAGCTAAGCCAAAAGGTTCATAAAAAGCTGGTAAAACAAAAACGGACTTTTTCATAACAAAATATCTATAAGCACTTGATAGTTCTTCCTGCCCTGGTACATCAAATAAGGATATTTTACCATATAATCCATAGTCTTCTACTATTCTTTTTATTTCTCCTATAATTTTTTGTTCTTTCTTAGATAATTTATATATATCCTTAAAGCCATTTTTTAATCCTCTTACAAAAATAACAAGATTAGAAATTTCCTGAAGTTTTTTAGATTTTGCATATGCTCTAACTGCACCCAGATGATTTTTTTTCTCATCTACTCTACTAGATAGCACAATATACTGCTTATTAATTTCTTTAATATCTCTTTTTAAATAATTTTCAATATTTTTCCAAAAAAAGTCATCTATTTCTTTTTTTTCTGAAGAAAACGTAGTAATATTTACTCCAGGGGGAATAACTTTAAATTTTGAATCGTCATTAATATTTATAGCTCCATTATATAATGTATGTCCATATTGCTCAAATCTTTCAATATTTGTACTTACAATATTAAAAGCGGATCTGTTCATAGATAATCTTTCAGCATTGATTCTAATGGAAAAATTATATTCATTATCATATTGTTCAAAATTATCAATATTTACACCTAATTTATCAATTTTTTGTGCTCCTAAAGAGTGTGCTGTAAATGAAAAAGGAATACCTGTAATTTTTTCAAAAATTGCACCAGTTATACCGCCATCTCCATAATGTGTAGTTATAAAACTAGGTTTAATATTATTTTTTTCATAATATTTATTAATACCATAAGCAAAATCTTTTAAATATGGCCATAATAATTCTTTTCTTAAAAACCTATCTCCACCAAAAGGAATTCTTATTATTTTTAAATTATGATAATCTTCATAAAAATCAAAATCATCCTTAAATTCCGGCCAATTATTATCATTAATCTTTCTCGTGAAAATATCAACATCTACACCTAATTTAGAAAGTTCCATTGCAACCTCTCTTACATAAATTAACTGTCCCCCAAAATCAGGATGTTCTGTAATATATGAATTTTCTTTATCAAAATTACCTTGCGGATTAAAAAATGCAATTCTCATTTTTTCACCTCTTTAAAATATTTTAAGGCACCAGATAAATCTTTTAATTTTTGATTTTTATTTGCGGGATATCCATAAAAATCATAATAATTACATAATTTTATGAAATCAAGAATTATCTCTTCATTTGGTTTTTGTGGGTCATATATGTAATCTGTAACTAGGACAAATTTACCATAACTTTTAATTTTTAATATGTAATCTAATCTTGAATTAATATATTTATCTTCATTTTTTTTATTATATAAGTAAAATAAACTTTCTATACCTATTCCTGAAATAGTATATAAATATTTATGGTTATAGTCATAGTCTAAAATATCTTCTCCGTTTTGAGGAACTATTAAAAATACTGGATTCTTTTTTCTAGCATATTCTGCTATCTCAATTACAAATTTAATCATTTCTGATGCTGTGTATGTAATATCATAACCATTATTTGACCAAAATATATAAGAATCTATTAAATCTAGATAAACCCCACTAAACCCTTGTTCAATTATTTTATCCAAATAATTGAATATAATATTTTTCCAATCATCATGCCAATATTTGACTTTGTAATTTCCAGCCCAATTTGGATTTTCCTTGTATAACCATATAGGAGGATTTTTATACCATTCATTTTTCCAATAATATCTATAATCCTCAGCTTCACCAATGCTTAAATAAGCTAAAGGTGTAATTCCTTTATTCTTCAATATATTAATATCATTACTAGTGAATTTAAATTTTTCAGTACCATCTTTTGAATAATCTATTATTAAAAATTTAGGTCTGTAATTTGAAATAATATTTTCAATATTAGAACCGTTTATTTGGTAAATAACAGGCACATCAATAATTTCTTTTTTTGGTAAAAAGAAAAAAGTTATAAATAGTATTAAAATTGTTGATATTGTAAATAATTCTTTTGTCATAAAACTCCCCTTATATTTCATATTTTTCTTTTAATAAATCCCATTGTGCAATTGGAGCAATTGCGCCAATATATTTCAACTTTTCTGCAGCAAATGCTAATCCCAATTTTGTTGATTTAATAATATCTAAATTATTAATTATACCTGTATAAATGCCAGACCACACAGCATCTCCGGCTCCAGTAACATCAATAACTTTTGATGCATAAGATGGTATTTTTTTATCTATATTATCATTTTTAATATATACACCATCTTTTCCTAAAGTGAAAATAATGTTTTTAAAATTAAGTTCTTTAAAGTATTTAATATAGTTTTCTAGACTATCTTTTCCAAAAATATGTTCAGCGTCATCTAGTGAAGGTTTAATAATATCAGTATATGGCCCCAATTCTTTAAGTACATCTAATATGTTATATTTATTATGCCATAACATTTTCCTGTAATTAGGATCTAATCCAATAATTATATTATTTTTTTTAGCTAATTTAATTAAATTTACTATATTTTCATACTGTTTTGTTTCTGAAATTGCCCATGAAGAAATATGTAATATTTTAAACTTTTTTAAATCAAAATTTTTAGGAATATTTAAATTTAAAGAAGCGCTTCTATAGGCTTTAAATTCTGGAGTATTTTCTGATTTATTTACAAAAACAATATCGGTATTAATTTTTGATGAAATATTTAAATAATCTATTTTAACAGAATATTTTTTTAAAAAGTCAATTATATATTGTCCAAATGGATCATCACCAATTGTTGACAACAAATAACTATCTATACCTTGTTTTGAAATATTTATTGCAATATTTGCTGGAGAACCTCCGAAATATTTTTTGAAAACGGTTGCATTTTTTAGTAAAAAAGATTCTGTTATCATGTCAATTAAAACTTCGCCAATAGCTAAAAACATTAAATCACTCCTTGTAATATTGAGGCATTCTATCTTTAAAAATATCATTATATTTATTTATAAATTTATTATTTGCCTCCTCTGGATTGATATCAACAACTTTAACTTTATCCCCTTTTTCAGGCAATCTTATTAAAATTTCTCCTTTTGGATTAGTAATTTGGCTCATTCCTGTAAATTTATTTGAATTTAATAAATTAACTTCTTCTCCCCATCTATTTGAAGTAACAATAAACACTCTATTTTCCAATGATCTAATTTTATTAGCTTCTTGACAATATGGCATTACTAAGTTAGCGCTATGTGCAATAATTTGAGCTCCTTTTAGAGCTAGTGTTCTAAATGATTCTGGGAAAAACCAATCAAAACAAATAGCTAATCCAATTTTTACTCCATCAATATCTTCAACCCAAAAACCTGTATTTCCACTTTCAAAAAATATTTTTTCTTCATAGAATAAATGTGTTTTTCTATATATTCTATAACTTCCATCTTTTTTTAATAGAATAGAAGAATTATAAAATTTGTTTTCTTCTTTTTCAACAAAACCAAAGACTATATTTGTTTTCTTTGAAACAGCAATATCTCTAAATGATTTTATAGAATATCCATTTTTGTCTTCGGAAACCCATTCAACTTCATTTTTTGTATTAAAAGTATAACCAGTAAATGCTAATTCTGGGAAAACAAAAAGATCAGCATTTTCATTTTTTATTAAATTAATTCCCTTTTCAACATTTTCTCTAACTTGAAAAAGATCCGGTCTAAATTGAACTAATCCAATTTTCATGTTAATCACCTTTTAATATTCTTTTTTCTGTAATTATAGCATCCATTTTTATATCATGTTCAAAAGCAGGTAGTTCTTTTATAATTTGAAAATCAAATGCAATACCAATTAATAACCCACGTTTATGTTTTGAAAAATATCTATCATAATATCCTCCACCATAGCCTAAACGAAATAAATTATTATCAAAAGTTACACCAGGAATTAAAAAAACATCTATTTCATCAGTATAATAATTGCCAGCAGGTTCCATTATCCCAAATTTTCCTTTTTTAAAATCGTTGATAGAAGAAATTTTTATAAATTTCATATCTTTATCTATAACTTTTGGAAAAAATAAGTTTTTATCTTTAAATTCATATATTAAAGGTAGTAAATCAACTTCTTTTCGAAAAGGATAATACATAGCAATATTATTATAATCTAAATCTTTTAGGAAATTTTTAATATTTTCTCTTATGATTAAACTATATTCATTATACTCTGATTCTAACATTTTTTTTCTTTTTTCTAAAAATATTTTTCTAATACCATCTTTCATATTAATCACCTTAAAAATTCAATATTTAAAATATTTTTATTCATCTCAATTATATATAAATTATTATCTCTATAATAATGTATAATTTTACCTCCAGATATTTTTCTTATATTCATTTTACTTTTAATCATAAAAAATTTTGGGAATAAAGAAGAATCTGGAATAATAACTGTTAAATTATTTTCATTATATTCATATTTAACATCTTGTGTTAGATAATCAAAGAAAAAAGGATATGCTTCAGAAGCTGTTTGATTTCTTAACCAGGGAAATTTATTTTTAATTGTATTATAAAAAGTTTCTAAATTATTATACATTTGATCCCAGGTTAAATTTTTAGGATTTCTATCTTTTGAAAATACATCATCTGAGTGTATAAAATGTTGAAAAGTTCCAAAGTTAGCTAAGGTATTAATAGTGGTTAAATAAACTTTACTTAAAGGATAATAACCATATGTTGATCTTGGTATTATTATTGTAAAATTATTTCTTATTTCATATTCTGACAAATAAGAGTTATCTTCATATATTGTACCAACAGTTTTAATTGTTGGAATAGCTTGCAAAAGATTATTTATACCAAACTCATCAATTAAATTATTAGGTGCAACATAACTACTGATAATAGCATCATGACCAATAATATTACTAATAAATTTAATAGCTGCTTTTAAACTTAACTTAATATTTTCAGGATTAGCCCATCTATCTTTTGTTAAAGAATTATGATTATAACCATGTAATCCTAATTCAAAATCAGAATTACTAATCTCTCTCATGGTTTTGTATGGATAATTATTTTTACTAACAAAAAATTCAGTAAATTCAAATGGCGGTGTACTAGATCCATTATAACTTAATGGAGTTACAAATGTATATTTTATATTATATTTTTCTGAAAATTTTTTAATAGAAGGCCACCAAATTTCATAGTAATATTCATCGTCTGTAATTTTTTTCCCATTAATTACTAATTTTTCTACATTATATGAAGGTAATGGGAAATCATCTATATAAAAAATAAATGAATTTAATAAGCCTGCAATAGATGTATCTTTCATTTCAAGTATAGATTGTAAAATTAATCCTCTAACAGCTTTAAATATAATATATGGATATATATAACCAATATATCCATTATTTATTTTTTCATACCAAATAGCAGGTATTTTTACATTATTATTTTCTAAATAAGCTAAAGTAGTGTGTTTTTCATTTAAGGAAAGATTAAAAGAAATTTTAAAGTTTCTATTATACACACTACCATTTTCATCATTTCCAATAGGGAATAAATTTTTGGAGAAAACAATTTTTGAAATATCAATATTGTCAACTTTAGCGTAAATATTCCAAGGAGTGTTATAAATATTTGTTGAAAATATGAATGTTCCACCATTATTTATATATCTTTCTATAGTTTTTGTTTTTATATATCCAGCATCTGTATTCCAAATTATATAACTATATGGTATTAAGTCGAAATAAGATAGGTTATAAAATTCATCGACATTTATCAATTCATAATTTAATTTTGCGTACTTAAAAATAGTTGTTAATTCATTTTGAGAATATAAAAATCTCTCGTCATCAAAGTTTGTTTTAATAATTAAAATTTTATTCTGAGTGCCAACTTTTTGATTTATTAATTTTAAAATTAATTTTTCTATATTAAAAATTACATTCCCATCTTTATCAATAAAGCTATTAAAAATAGCTCCTCCACCATTATTAGATAATATTATCATAGGATAAGATTCATTATTAGAAATATAAGATAAAATTATATCATTATTTCCAAATGTAATATATTTCTCAACAGGTTGCAGAATATTTGTAGATGGTGATGTAATAAAAAAATCTTTTTTAAAATTAATATTATAATTATTAATGTCTTTATAGTCGTACATATAATGGATTCCTAATTTATTTAATAGATTATTCACTTCCCTTATATCAGAAGTTACTCCTAAATTATTGAAAAAAAAGAAAAACCCACCATTTTCAACAAAAGAAGATAATTGTCTTAAGTATAAATTTGAATTTTCTAAAGTAGGAGAGTAATACCAACTTATAATACCAAAATAATCTTTATTATTAATCTTATAATAATTTATATCTTCTATATTGCTTAATGCATAGTCAATATCGTATTTTTCCAATAGTGGAATTATATGGTATTTAAACATGTATTCACCATATTGTTCGGAGTTTTTGTATAACAGCAACAATTTTTTTTGCCCAAAAAGGTTAATAAATAACAATATAAAAAATAAAATTAATAATATTTTTTTCACCCTTGATTTTCCTCCATTAATCTTTTCATATCATTATAATTTATATAATAACCATCTTCTACATTTAATTTTTGCCTATAATATTCCAATTGAATAATATTTGAAACTTTTTTTATTAATACTTTATACCCGATGAAAGTACCCAATGCAAAAGCGATAGAATAACTAGCTCCTAAAGCATAATATCCAAGTTTATATGTAAATAGAAAACTCAATGTTAAGTTAGTTAGAAATACAAAAATATTCAAGTATAAAGCAGTATTTCTAAAATCAAAATAAAGAATAAGTAGCATAATCATCAAATAATAAGAATTTAACATAGCACCTATTAATCCTAATCTTAATATTGGTTTTAAAACTTGTGATACAAATGGAATTAAATTTAATTCATTCAAAAATAATAATGAAAAGGTAAATGCTAATTGTATTCTAACAACAAGATTTATATCATATTTTAATTCACTTAACATGTTGTTTTTTCTTATTTCTATTTCTGCATAATTAAACCCTTGTCTTAGTGAATCATAAAAAAGTTTATATGTCTTGTAAAATCTAGTTTCTAAAACTAAAATAAACATGGTTGATGTTGGTATAATAGTTAAATACGCAATAAACATTGGACTATCATATATAAAAGAAAAATGGAAGCCTCTTAATGGGATTTCCCCAAAATGTGGTGAAAACCAGGTAACAAAGTCATCAATCCATAATGCTAGATAATAAATAAAACCTATAAATATATTTTGCCAGTATTTCCTTAATTCTTTTGTCCACTCAAAAGATATTCCCATGTGACTTCCAAAATGAATTAAAGCAATCATATAGTGAAAAAATGTCCCAATATTAACACCAAAAGCATATCCTAAAATATATCCCAAAGGGTTTTCATCAGAACCAAAAAAATTTGAAAGAATAATAGAAAAAACTCCCATGATTAAAAAAGCTAATATATACCAATTTACGGAGTCTGAAGATAAAGAAGCTATTGAAATTATCCAAAGAGATAATAAAGATAAATTTAAATAAGAAAAGGATAATATAAACCATAATTCATTTCTATTAAAAGCAAAAAAAACTAACATTATTAATATTATAACCATAGAACTATATGTTAATATACCCATAACTTCAGGTAGTATTTTCTTATAATCCTTCAAGAATATCAAATCTGAAATTCTTCTAGATTCAAACATTATGAATAATCCTGATACAATTATAGAAGTTACAAAAGAATAAACAATAGATACATTAAAATAAATATTATCAGTTTTAAAAATTGTTAACAATATCCATAATGAAAATGTGGTAATGATCCAAGGACCAGAAGATACCATAACAGAGTATGCAACGGCTAATAAATCTGTTGAAACGCCACCTCTATGAAATAGTTTATTTAATTTAAATCCGACTCCGGCCATTATTTCACCACCGATAAGTATAAATCTCTATAGTTTTTAATCATTTGATCAAGTCTATATCTTTTTTGAACTCTTATCTTAGCTATTTTAGATGCATTCATTCTAAAATTATCATCTTCATATAACTTTATTAAGCCATTAGCTAAACCAATAAAATCTTTTGGCTTTACCACAATGCCAGCATCCCCAATTATATCTTCTTCAGAACCATATATCATTTCTGAGCACGCGCCAACATCAGTTGTAACAACAGGTATTCCTGCTGCAAATGCTTCCAAGATAACTAAAGGTTGTCCTTCGCTAACACTGGATAATAGTAACACATTTAGTTTTGGATAATAATCTAAAACATTCACTTTACCTGTAAATTCAATAGTATCTTCTAATTTAAAAATTTCTATCATTTCTTTACATTCTTGAAAATACTCTGGTTCTTCATCTGTAGGTCCAATAATATATAATTTAAAATTATCAATCTTTTCCTTAACAACTTTAGCTGCTTTAATAGCTGTTTTTATATCTTTTATTTCAACAACTCTTCCTACCAATCCTACAATATATGGATTTTTTTCTTTTCTATATTCTAATTTTGAAAACCTATCATAATCTATTCCATTAGGTATTACAGACATTTTTTCGGTATCTTCACAAAATTCTTTTTCAAACATTTGATTTTTAGAGAATAATGTTGTTATTTTATTTGAACCTTTATAAGTTAAAGCACTTATTGTGTTAAATAATTTTATCCATGCAGTTCTATACTCATCTTTTATCCAATCAGCTTTTAATACTTCAAGTTGTCTTTCCCTATGATATATACCATGTTCAGTTAAAATAACAGGAACATTGTATCGCAAACCATTAACAACAGCAGACACACCAGCATAACCAGTAGTTATAGTATGGTATACATCGCATTTTGGAAAATCTATAGTCATAGAATTTAAAACAGGCAATAACATTGATTGTAATGTCCAGTAGTAATTTGTAAAGTCTTCATAAGGTATATATGTTTTATAAAAATATAATAAAAAATCCCAATATATATCGGTCTTTAAAATACTAGTGAAATCATAATTATGATATTTTAATAAAATATCGTATAATTTTTCAGACATTTTTTTTTCATCAAATGGATATTTTATTGTTTCCTTTAAATATTCGCCTAAACGCTTATCAACTTTGTGTTTATGCTTAAAATTATATTTTGCAAAAAGAAAAAATTCAAAATAATCAACAATATTTTCTGAAAATGTATATTTGGGAATTCTTTTTTGTGGTTCAGGACCTAAATGAATAACACAAAATTCAATATCTTTCATATTTTGCATTAAAGTATTACCCCAACTGGATACACCTCCAGTTACATATGGATAAGTTCCTTCAAATATTATGCCGACTTTCATTTTAAATCACCTAAAGTATTTATTATATTTTCTATATAATTTAATTCATCTTTTGTATAATAAATAGATAAAGCATTTAATTTGTTTGAATTATATTTCCATAGTGTTAAATATAATATGATTTTATCTATTTTATCCAAGTTCTTATTTATATTTTTTAAAAAAATATCATTATTAGAATACATAAATAACCCCATTTTTCTTCTAAATTCTAAATTATTTGTAAAATCACTTATAAATTTTAAATTTGATATAGTATTTAAAGAATTTATTAAATAATCATATTTAATTTTCTCTGCAAATTTTAAAGTTTCTTCATCTTTCAAAGCAATAGCAACACTTATTAATTCATTAATAATAGCTAAATCTTCATCTTTATAACTTTTTTTATTTTTAAGTTTACTTATCAATTCAACCTCTCTCAAAAATGAAGTTCTTTTTTCCCAAGGCAAGCTTTTTATATAATTAGGATCAAAATCACGTGTGGTTTTGTAATTTATAAATATTAATAGAAAAATTAAGAATAAAGTAGAAAAAAACAATATATAATATATAGGTAAAGATTTATATATTTTTGAAAGAATACTTCTTATTTTATCTTTTGTTTTATTGTATGTATTTTTAGAATATTTTTTCATAAGGGACTTATCGATTATAAATTCAGTCATAAAATCTCTTTTGCTTTTCATATTATCCTCCCAATATAAATTTTATAGATTCGTGAGAAGGAGTAAAATTGTTATCTAAGAACTTGGAAATTAGTTGTTGTGCTTTTTTCATATTTTTCTTTTTTATATAATATAAAATGGCAAATTCATATATTTCAGGATATTGATATTTGTTTATTATATCATTTAATATTTCCTCTAGTTCTATATTATTTCCAATATATTCTAGAATTTCTAAATAATATAAGTATAATTTTGAAGAGTTTTGGAAAATTTCAATTCCTTTTTTTAGATTACTGATAACCTCTTCAATAAATTCATTTTCAAAACCTGGCATAATAAATCCAGATTTTAAATAGTATATAGAATATTTAGCATAATATAAATAATTTTCCAATGAATTTAATTCCTTGGATAAATGTGCAATTTTATTTATTAAGAATTTTTCTAGACTATTTAAAGCATCTGTAGCGTATAAAACAACATCAGGATGCATATCAATATTAATAGCGTTTTTTATTAATTCTATACCATCTACCAAATCAATTTTTTCTTCTTTAATAGAATTATAAATTAATCTAACAACAAATTTTCTTTGAGAAGCATCACCGTATTTCAATATAATATTAAAAGGTGCTAAATCAAAAGCATAATAGGCAATTTTTTTAGTTTCTAATAATTTCCCTTCTTCGAAGTCTATTTCATTATAAATTGGATCGAATCCTCTATATGAATAGTAGTGGATTATGGGATAAAAAGGAAATAAAACAAGAGATACAATTGACTTAAATAGAGTCGATGTAACAAGACGACTTTCTGAAAACAATATAATATATATAAATATAAAATATAAAAGTAAAAATATAAATGATAAAGAATAATTATTAAATAAAAATAAAAAAAGGCTAGCAAATCCAAAAAATAATGAAATGATAGATAATAATAGAAATATTTTTTTTTTAAACATGTCATCCTCCGAGCATAAATTTTATAGCATCGTTATTGGAAGAAAATCCGAGTTCCATATATAAGGAAATCAAATTTTGAACTTTTTTTGGATTTTTTCTTTTTATATAGTAAAAAATAGCAAATTCTAAAATTTTATAATGTTTAAACTTTAATAATACAGAATTTAAAATATTTTCTAACTCATCATATTCTCCTAATAATTCCATTATTTTAAAAGTAAAATAATATAAATCAGGACTTTCTGGGAAAATATCCATTGCGGGCAATAAAATAATAGAAGATTGCCATAATATTTCTCTTTCATGTTCTCCAGCCAAAAAACCAGATTTTGCATAATAATAAGAATATTTTCCAAAATTAATATAGTCTTCTAATGAATTTAAGTTATTCATATATTTATATATTGACTCAACTAAAAATTTCTCTAAATTAGTCAATGCATCTGATGCATAAAGAACTACATCGGGATGTGAGTCATTATTAATAGCACTTCTTATTAGTTGAATGCCATCAACAAACTCTATAATTTCTTGGATTATAGAGTTATATAACATTCTTATTACGTATTTACGCTGCTTGGGATCACCATATTTTAAAATAATATAAAATGGTGCTAAATCTATTGATGAAAAAGATATATTTCCATGAATATCTAATTTGGCTTCTTCAAAGTCAATAGGATTATATATTGGAGATATTTTTCTATAATGGAAAAATAAAATTAAAGGATAATAAGGAAATAGAAAAATAGCTATGCTTATTTTTATGATAATAAATTTCAATTCTTTTTTTTCAAATAAAGTAATAATTAAAAATATAATTAAATATAATAATATAAATATATAACCAATTATATATAAGTTAAATAATATAAAAAATATACTTAAAGTACCAATAATAAAATCAATAAATGATAAGATCTCAAAAAATTTTCTTTTATGCATATTTTGTATATGCCTCCAAAATTTTAATATCTTGATCGTAATTATTAATTTTCTCTAAAACCCTTTTTAATCCTATGTCACTACTAGAAGTTAATATAATCCTAAATTCAAAAGTGTTTTTGTCAAAAAATATATAATCAGTATCTCTTATAAATGATTTTAAATTTTCAACAGGGATATATTTATTACTTTTAGCTATTATAACTGAATAAGGAATTTTAAATCTTTTTCGTCTTTCTTCAATTTTTTCTAAAACATCTGAAAATTTTTCAATAATATCAATATCCTTGTTTTTTTCTGATAATTCTAAAGATGCATATAATAATGTACTTAACCAGTCAGATAATATTTTTAAATATATTTCAGTATTTTTATTGATTTTTTCTGGTTCTATAATTTCTACAATAATAAAACCTAAGATTGTATCTTTATCTTTTATAGCAACAGCAATAGCAGGTTCATATTCAAATTCATATTCTGTTTCAGTTAAAAATAATACATTAATATTAGAACTTCCAAATTCTTTAGCTAATCCTAAAACAACAGATTTATTTAAATCAAATGAGTTTGGCAAAAATTGTTCACCTTTTCTTACTTTTAATCTCAGAAAGTCATTTTTGCTTAATGTGTAAATAGATACAGTTTTTGCACCAATAAATTCTGATATTAAGTCTATTGCTTCATTAAAGATGTCTTCACTACTATCATATTCAATTTCTTTTAATCTATCAACTAATAAAGACACACCTTTTTTTTCTAAAACCAATTTTTGTTCCAAATCATCTGTAACATTTTTATACTTTCTAATATCTTCTTCTAACAATTCTATTTTATGTTTTAGTAATTCTAATTTATCATTTAATGTATTAATTTGTTGAACATACATATCTCTAAAAAAACCAACAATAACGCCGAAAGATAACATAAATAAGGGTATTTTAAGAACTTCCCAAGTAATAATAATATTAAAAAAAATCTCTTTGTTGTATAAATAAATTGACAAAAAAGTAAATAATGTTCCTGTAACTGTAGAATATAATGAAAGATTTATTCCATACCTTATTGAAACAAATAATGTGAAAAGAAAATATGGATTTGGATTAATTAAAACATATCCAAAATATCTAAGGGTAATATCTATAAAAAATAATAGAAAGTTTACAAGTGAAATTTCAATAAATCCAAATATTTTACTCTGATTCATATTACTCCCCCTGATTTGGATGTTTGGCTTTTATAGTATATAAATTAACATACCTTACAATATTTTTTTCTAATTCATAATCAAGGTTTAAAAACTTTAAACCATATAGTTTTTCTCCAAATATATTTTCATCAATATATCGAACAACTTGTGTTTTAATTTCATTTAGTATAAAATCTTCATCTAAAGCTAGTGATTTTAATAAATATTCTTTATTATCCAAAACCTCTTTTACTGCAATTTGAATCCCACCTGCACTAAAATCCCTAGTTTCAAAAGGTATTAATTTATTATTTTCTTCATCAAATAATATTCCATTCCTAATAATAGGAATTCTAAAAAAAATTCTTTTTTGTATTTTATAACAATATGCAGGTAAGTATATTAGTATATGATCCTTTGAGATGTCTAAAATATAAGATTTTATCATAACATTAGAACCTTTATTATATACCCTAATATTAATTTTTTCATTATTATGTAATTTTATTCTCTGATTTTTATATATCGGAGGAAGAATTTTAGCATATTTTTTTTTGAAATCCAGTTCTAATACTCTACTATTACCTATAATGTGTTGTTGAGGTAATTCTATATCGACTAAATCTCCATTATATAATATAGTATTTACTTTTACTTTTTCTATATAGATATTGTTTTTCTCTTCCATAAGATCTCTCCCAAAAAAACATATTTTTTTATATTATAACATAAATTTTAGGTAAAAAAATATTTAAATTAGTCTAATAATTATACTTACTAAATCATAGTAACTTTAATAAAAGTATAATTAATATACTATTATAGAACAAATGTTCTATAATAATTAATTGGCACATTGTTGCTTATTATTTAATATGGAGAAATAAATAATAGAAGGAGGTAATAAAATGAATAAAGTAGTAGTAACTGGTTTAGGTACAATTAATTCAATAGCTAAGTCAAAAGAGGAATTTAAAGAAAGTTTGAGAAAAATGAAAATAGGAATAGATTATATTACACAATTTGATACAAATGATCATAAGGTTAAAATTGCAGCAGAAGTAAAGGATTTTGATCCAACATTATATATGGATAAAAAAACTGCAAAAAGGTATGATAGATTTTTGCAATTTGCCATAGCTGCAACTAAAGAAGCGTTAGAAGATAGTAAATTGGGTGATGGTGAATGGAAAGAAAATGCTGCTGTAATTGTTGCATCAGGTATAGGAGGATTTAAAACATTATACCAAGAATTTGAAAAAATGGAAAAAAAAGGTCCTAAAGTTGTTAGTCCTTTTTTAATTCCTATGATGATATCAGATATGGCCTCAGGTGTTGTTTCTATAGAATTTGGATTAAAAGGTCCAAATTTTAATACAGTAAGTGCATGTGCTTCTTCTTTACATGCTATAGCAATTGGAAGTATGTTAATAAGACATGGATATATAGATGTAGCAATAGTTGGTGGAGCAGAAGCTACAATTGATCCAATGCCAATAGCAGCGTTTGCAAATATGAGAGCATTATCAACTAGGAATGATGATCCAAAAGGTGCATCAAGACCATTTGATAAAGATAGAGATGGTTTTGTGATGGGTGAGGGTTCAGGGGTAATAATTTTAGAATCGGAAGAACATGCAAAAAAAAGAGATGCAAATATATATGGATATATTGAAGGATTTGGTATGACTGGCGATGCTTATCACATTAGTGCTCCAGATGAAGAAGGAAAAGGTGCTGCTAGAGCAATTCAAATTGCTTTAAAAGATGCAAATATCTCTCCAGAAAAAATTGATTTAGCGAATTGTCACGCAACTTCAACGCCAGCTGGAGATGTTGCAGAAACAAGAGCATTAAGATCAGCACTTGGAGAACATGCAAAAAAAATATACATTCAAGGTTCAAAAACATTATTTGGACACGGATTAGGTGCAGCAGCAGCGATAGAATTTGTAGGTATGATTCTGCAAATGAAAGAAGGCTTTATTCACGGTATGCCAAATCTAGAAAATATTGATGATGAGTTAAATGATTTAAATATTCCAAGAGAAACAATAGAATATAAAGCAGAATATGCTATAAAAAATTCTTTTGGATTTGGAGGACATAATGTTTCTATTGTGTATAGGGGTATATAAGGAGATGATAATATGAAAATAGGTTTAGTAACAGATAATACATGTAATTTATCAACAGAATTTTTAGAAAAAAATGATATAGGAGTTGCTTCATTATATATTTTAAGAGAAGGGAATCATATAAGAGCTATTGATATTTGCCCTACAACATTTTATGAAGAATTAAAAGTAGGATCATATATACCTTTAACTTCCCAACCATCTGTAAAAGATTTTGAAGATGTATATAGAGATATGTTAAAAAGATATGATTATTTAATAACTGTAACAATATCTGAAAAATTAAGTGGAACTTTGAATTCAGCAAGATTAGCTTCTACAATGGTAGATGAAAAAAGAATATTTGTAGTTGATTCAAAATTAACTAGCTTTGGATTGGGATTTTTATTATTAGAATTAAAAGAAAAAATTGAGAGTAATAATTATTCATTAGAACAACTAATAGAATATGCAAAAAATTTTTATAATACAATAAAAATAATGTTTTCAGTTACTAACTTAGATTACTTGTATAAAGGTGGAAGAATAGGGAAAGCAAAAGCTTTAATGGGCGGATTATTAAATATGAAACCATTGTTGTCTCTAATAGAAGGAGAAATAGTTCCTTTAAAAAGCGTTAGAGGATATAATAAAATGATAAAAGAATTAATAAATTCATCATTAGAAAGAATAGATTCATTAAAATTAAAAAGAACAGCAATTATTCATACGGGTAATTTAAAATATGGAACTATGATAATTGAAGAATTAAAAAATAGAGGAATTAACGAAAATATTTATGCATTATTAGATCCGGTAATTGGAACACATTTAGGTCCAGATGCAATAGGGGTGATAACACAATGGGAATAGATGAAATAATGAGGATATTACCTCATAGATATCCATTTTTATTAGTAGAAGGTGTAATTGATATTCAAGAAAAAAAAATAATTGCATATAAAAATGTCAGTATAAATGAACCTCATTTTAAAGGTCATTTTCCTGATTATCCAATTATGCCAGGAGTATTAATAATAGAAGGATTAGCACAAACTGCAGGAATACTTTTGATGAAAGATATAAAAGAAGGATCTATTCCATTATTTTTAGGGATAGACAAAGCAAGATTTAAAAAAGAAGTTAGACCTGGAGATAAACTAATATATGAAGTAGAGATTCTGCAAGAAAAAATGGGGATGTATAAGGTAAATGGAATAGCTAAAGTGGAAGATAAATTAGTTGCAAGTGCAGAATTAATGGTTGGAATAAAGAGGGGATAAAATGTATATTACTCAAATAAATGCATATATTCCTGAATATATTTTGGATAATGAAACATTAGCAAAAAGATTTAATGTTTCAGAAGAATGGATTTTAAAAAGAACAGGAATAAAAAATAGATATATTTCTAATATAGATGTATTTCAAATGGGGGTAAAAGCTGCTGAAAAATTAGATTTAAAAGATGTTGATACAATACTATTTGTATCTTCAATTGGAGCGCATTATGTTCCTTACTACGTTAGAATGTATGAAAAGCTAAATATAAACAAACTAAGATATGGTATTGATGTATCAAATGGTTTTGTAGGTTTTGTAACATCAATGCATATAGCCGATGTTATGTTTAGAGAAAAAATAGCAAATAAAATATTAATAGTAATATCAGAGAAATTATCTGATCTTGTAGATAAAAACGATATAAATACATCGATATTATTTTCTGATGCGGCAGTAGCATTGATATTGGAAAATAAAGATGATATTATATGTGATCATAGAGTAATATATGATAGTGAGTATTTAGATGCGTTAAATATAAATGAAGATAAAAAGATAATAATGGATGGAAAAAGAGTCTATAAATTTGCTGTTAGTAATATGAAAAAGATGATAAGAGATTATTTAAATGATTATAATGATAAAATTATCATTCCGCATCAAGCTAATAAGAGAATTTTAGAAAGTGTTAAGAGTAGTTTTAATGATGTAGAATTTTTAGATATTATAGAAGATTATGGAAATACAGGAGCAGCAAGTATTCCATTAACAATGTATAAAACATTTGGTAATAAAAAAATCGATCTAAAAAAATATTTATTAATATCTGTAGGTGGAGGAATGACAACATCAGGTATTACCTGGAGGTGCAATAATGAATAGAATAACCAGATTACTTGGAATAAAATATCCAATATTAGAGGGTGGAATGGCATGGGTTGGTACTGCTAAATTAGCAGCAGCTGTTTCAGAAGCTGGAGGATTAGGGACTATTGGTGCCGGAAGTATGACCCCAGATATATTAAAAAATGCTATAAAAGCTATAAAAGAATTAACAGATAAGCCGTTTGCTGTAAATATTATATTAGTAAATCCATATGCCGATGAATTAGTTGAAATAGTAAAAAGAGAAAATGTTCCTATAGTTATATTTGGAGCAGGTAATCCTGGTAAATATATTAAATCTTTAAAAGAAAAAGATATAAAAGTATTAGCTGTAGTATCTTCTGAAAATTTGGCAATAAGACTTGAAAAAATAGGTGTTGATGCAATTATAGGTGAAGGTATGGAATGTGGAGGTCATATTGGTGATGTATCGACAATGGTATTAATACCTAAGTTGGTTGATGTTTTAAAAGTTCCAGTAATTGCTGCAGGTGGAATAGCAGATATAAGAGGTATGAAAGCTGCTTTTGAATTGGGAGCTGAAGGAATTCAAATGGGAACGAGATTTATAGCAACATATGAGTGTGAAGCACATGAAAACTATAAAAATCTTATTTTAAAGGCGGGAATTAGAGATGCAATAGTCACTGGAGCTACAATTGGTCATCCTGCAAGAGTAATAAAAACAAAATTTGCTAAAAAAATAAAAAGTTTAGAATTAAACTCTCCAGAAGAAGCTGAAGAAATGTTAGTAGGGAGTTTAAAAAAAGCATTTTTATATGGAGATTTAGAAAATGGTTCTTTTATGGCAGGACAAAGCGCGGGCTTAATAAATGAAATTAAAAGTGTAAAAGAAATAATTGAAGAATTTGGAAAAGAGGTGTTAAAATGATATCTTTTGTTTTTCCTGGACAAGGTTCTCAAACTTTAGGAATGGGTAAAGAAATATTGGATAAATATCCTGAGTATAATGAATATTTAAATAAAGCATCTGATTCGATAAATGTTGATTTAAAATCAATTATTTATGGTGATGACGAAAAATTATTAACTTTAACAGAAAATGCTCAACCTGCATTATTAACTATTTCATATATAATGTATTTATATGCAACAGAAAAATTAAACATATACCCAGAAATAGTTGCAGGACATTCTTTAGGTGAATGGACTGCGTTAGTAGCATCTGATGTAATTAAATTTGAAGAAGGAGTAAAATTAGTTAGATTAAGAGGAAAATATATGAGCGAAGCATGTCCTCCAGGTTTAGGAGGCATGGGAGCTGTAATAGGTTTAGATATAGAAAAAGTAAGAGAAGTTATAGATAAATTTGAAAATATTAATATAGCTAATCATAATGCATTAGATCAAATAGTTATTAGTGGTGATAAGAAAGAAGTTGTTAAAGCATTAGAATTATTAAAAGAAAAGGGAGCAAAAAAAGTTGTTGAATTAAATGTAAGTGGTCCTTTTCATTCAAAATTAGTTAAACCCGCACAGGAAAAAATGGCAGAAGAATTAAAGGACATAAAATTTAAAAATCCAAAATACAAAATTATTCAAAATTATACAGGGGATATATGTGAAACTCCTGAAAAAATTAAAGAAAATATAATTAATCAAATAACAGGTACTGTAAAATGGGTAGATAGTGTTAATAAAATGAAAGAATTAGGAGTTACAGCGGTTTATGAAATAGGTCCTGGTAAAGTGTTGACTGGTTTAGTAAAAAGAATATATAAAGATTTAAATCCAAAAAGTATTTTAAATATATAAAAAAACACAAGACAGCCAAAAAAAGAAATCCAGCTTTGCGCTGGATTTCTAATTATATTAAACCTTCAAATAAGTTAACTTGATTTTTTTCTGGAAGACCTTTTAACATTCCTAATTTTCTAAATGTTTCAATTGTAGTTTTATTAATTCCAGTTCTATTTAATAAATCTTCGATTGATAAAAATTCTTTTTCTTTTCTAGCCTCAAGAATACTAATTGCAGCTTTTTCTCCTAAATTAGGAACTTTAATAAAAGGTATTCTTAGATTTTTTCCTTCAATAATAAAATTCTTAGCATCGGATTTATATATATCCGGAGGTAAAAAACCAAATCCTCGTAATATCATTTCATAGGCTATTTCTAAAACAGTAAGTTCATTTTTTTCTTTGACATCTAAAGATTTTAATGATTTTAATTCAAATATTCTAGATCTAATAGCATTTTTGCCTTTTAGAATAATTTCTGTATTAAATTCATCACCTTTTACAGAGAAATATGTAGCATAAAAGGCTAAAGGATAATGAACTTTGAAATAAGCAATTCTAAATGCCATACTAACATAAGCTGCAGCATGTGCTTTTGGGAAAAGATATTTTATTTTTTTACAAGAATTAATAAACCAATTTGGAACGTTATTTTTTTTCATTTCTTCTTCATCTTCATCAGAAAGTCCTTTTCCTTTTCTTACTTTTTCCATGATAAAAAATGAGTGTTTTTTATCTAATCCTTTTTGAATTAAATAATTCATAATATCGTCACGACATGCAATTACTTCATCAACAGTTGCTTGTTTTGATACAATTAAATCTCTTGCATTGTTTAACCACACATCAGTACCATGTGATAATCCAGAAATTCTAACTAATGCAGCAAATGTTTTAGGTTTAGTTTCTTCAAGCATTCCCCTTACAAATTGTGTTCCGAATTCTGGGATTCCAAGTGTTCCAACTGTTGTTTTTAAATCAGAGGTTAAGTCAACTCCTAAAACTTTAGAAGATGAAAAAATAGACATAGTATCTTTATCATCCATTTTTATGTTTTTGTATTCAATTCCTGTTAAATCACTTAACATTTTTAAAAATGTAGGGTCATCGTGTCCAAGTGCGTCTAACTTAACTAAGTCGTCATGAATTACGTGATAATCAAAATGTGTAGTCATTGTATTTGCTTTTTTATCATTAGCAGGGAACTGAACAGGTGTGAAATCATACACATCCATTGTTTTAGGGACGATCATTAATCCTCCAGGATGTTGCCCTGTGGTTCTCCTTGAACCTTCTATCTTTTTTGCTAATCTAATAACCTCTGGAGTTTTTAATTCTTCTCCAATTTCTTCTGAGTATTTCCTTACATATCCATATGCTGTTTTTTCGGCAACTGTAGAAATAGTTCCAGCTCTAAAAACATGATCCGCACCAAAAAGTTCTTCAATAAATTTATGAGCTCTAGATTGATATTCACCAGAAAAATTCAAATCAATATCAGGAACTTTATCTCCTTCAAATCCCATAAATGTTTCAAAAGGTATATCTTGACCATTTTTATATAATTCTGTTCCACATTTGGGGCATTTTTTATCAGGTAAATCATATCCTGAATCAAATGAGCCATCTGTTATAAATTCGCTATATTTACAATCAGGGCATATATAATGTGGAGGTAGTGGATTTACCTCTGTTATTCCCATCATAGTGGCAACTAAAGAAGAACCAACAGAACCCCTTGAACCTACCAAATATCCATCATCATTAGATTTTTTAACAATTTTTTGAGCCATTAAATATAAAACTGCATATCCATGATTAATAATAGAGTTTAACTCTCTTTCTATTC
The DNA here is from genome assembly GCF_011057715.1 of Marinitoga sp. 38H-ov. NCBI lineage: Bacteria > Thermotogati > Thermotogota > Thermotogae > Petrotogales > Petrotogaceae > Marinitoga > Marinitoga sp. 38H-ov. The sequence continues at coordinate 54,413 of NZ_LNGH01000023.1, read as the reverse complement.
TTGCTCTAACAATTTCAGGTAGTGGATCACCATATATTTCTTTTGCAGTTTTCCAGCTTAATTCTCTAACGGTTTCATCAGCACCGTCTATTATTGGAGGATGTAATTTTCCTTCTAAAGGTTGTATTTCTTCTATTAAATCAGCTATTTTATTTGTGTTTTCTATAACTATTTCTTTTGCTATATTCTTATCTTCAAAAATTTCATATGCAGCATCTAACATTTCATTTGTAGTTCTAAAGTATTTATTAGAATTATATACAGTTTTCTTTTGACCTTTAGTTGCAGAACCAATAATCAAAGCATCTCGTGCTTTTTTATCTTCAATATTTAAATAATGAGCATTACTAGTCATAACAATGGGTATATTGAATTTGCTTGCTGATTTATACAAATATTTAAAAAATTCTTTAATCTTATCCTTATCTACTCCAGGATGTTCTACACTGTCTAAAGGCTGTATTTCAATATAATCAAATAAACTAATTAATGTATCAATTTCATCATCAGATGCCCCTTTTGAGTATTCTTCAAATATAATATTTTTAGAGCACCCGCTACCAATTAATAATCCTTCCCTATTTTCGAGCAATTCACTTAATAATACTGTAGTATCTCTATAGAAATATTCGGTATGAGCTTTAGAAATTAGCTTATACAAATTTTTTAAACCAGTTCTATTTTTTACTAAAACAGTGGCATGATATTTTCTTAATTTTTTAAAGTCTATCATTTTTTCTAGATTTATTAAGCCATTAATGTTTTTAATTCCTCTTCCTTTAGCTTTGTCCAACAATTTTAAAAATGCATAAGCCGTTACTTTAGCGTCTTCATGGGCTCTATGATGTTCGAAATTCCCTAAACCAAGAGCTTTAACAACTTTATCAAGAGAATGGCCGCCTCTTAGATTTAATAGGGCTCTAGCCATAGCTAATGTGTCAATATATGGTATTTTTATTTCTATATTCATTACATCTTTTGTCCATCTTCTTAAAAACCTGTAATCAAAATTAGCATTATGAGCAACTAAAACTGAATTTTCAATAAATTTTATGAATTCAGGTAAAACTTCATCAATTGAGGGGGCGTCAATAAGCATTTCATTAGTAATACCAGTTATTTCTTGTATTTTTTGTGGAACGTTTTTTTTAGGTTTAACTAGCTTATGAAATACATCGGTAATTTCTCCATTTTCGATTTTAACAGCACCAAATTCTATTATTTCCTCTATATTTGGATCAAAACCAGTTGTTTCAAAGTCAAAAACAACAAAATTTGAATTAAAATCTATATCTTCAGTAAAATTATTTATTATTGAAATCTTATTATTAACTATATTTATTTCACAACCAAAAATAGGTTTAATGTTATTTTTTTTGGCAGAGCTATAAAATGTAGGAATTGACTGAACTACTTCATGATCTGTAATAGCAATTGCTTTATGACCCCATTTTGAAGCAGTCTTTACTAATTCGTCAACATCTAATACAGAGTCTAAAGCACTGAATTTCGAATGAGCATGTAATTCAACTCTTTTTTCCGCAGCATCATCGATTCTGTCAACTTTGTCTATTTTCATAATATTATCAGGTATAATAACATATTCTCGTTGATATTCATCATAACTTACTTTACCTTCAATTTTTATATAATCTCCTTCTTTTATTTTGCTGTTAATCATTTCTGCATTATTTTTAAATATTTTAATTGTAATTGAATCATTATTATCAGTTATATACATTATTAAAATAATGGCTCTATCATTAAATTCTTTATAAAAAACTGTCCCTTCAACTACAACTTTTGGAGTTTGATACATAAATTCATTTAATTTATTTAAAGGGATGGAAACTTTGTTAATTGGATTCCCTAAAATAATTTTACTATCATTATTGTTTTTATCATTAGTTAAAGTATTATTATTATTATTATTATTATCTGGCTCATCGATAATATATGTTTCATTAATATATGTTTCATTCTCTGAAGAATTATCAGAGTAATCAATATTAAGAGTTTCATCAAAAATAAATTCATAATTAGGTATAAATCCTAAACTTCTTTCTAAAATATTTTCTATTACTTTTTTATTTTTTTTCATTCTTTCCAAAGCAAATTTATTTGAAACTCTAAAGATTAATTCATTATTTAAAATATCTGGCATTAAAAATCTTAGATAATTTTCTTCGTCGCTACCATTAATTAAATTTATCCAGTTATCCAATAAGTATTCAATATTGTTATGAGAAGATAATTCAATTTTAACAGGCATTTTCATTAATCTCGAAAAAAATTTCTTTATATCTCTTTCTTCTTTTTCATTAATTGGGTTATGTAGTCTTAAAATTAGAAAATTGTTTAATTCTATATCTCCTTGAAGATTAAAAGGGTCAAAACCTAATTTTGAAAGTAAAAAATCAGAAATTTTCATGTGAAGACCTCCTTTGACTACATAACTATATCACATTTATTTAAAATTATGTATAAGTTTAAATAAAAATAATGAGGTTCTTAAGAACCCCATTATAATTTTTTAATAGCTTGAGTAGCTGCTACTAAATCTATATCCCAAACTGGAGAAAATGGAGGAGAGTATGCTAAATCCATATTTCTCAACATTTCTACTGTTCCGTTGTTATATATCAAAGAAGTAATAGTATTTAATCTAGGGTGAATTTCACCGCCAATAAATTGGCCGCCCAAAATTCTACCAGTTTTTTTCTCAAATATTAATTTCATTTTTATTTTTTTTGACCCTTTATAATAATGAGCTCTGCTACCTGATTTTATATATACGGAATCTGCGTTAAATCCCTTTTCAATAGCTTCTTTTAAAGTTAAACCGGTTTTTGCATATTCAATATCTTCAAATTTTGTAATTAAAGATCCAACCACTCCAACAAAAGAATCGTTTTCTCCAGCAATATTTTTACCAGCTATTCTGCCTTGTTTATTAGCAGTAGTTCCAAGCGGTATATATACATTTTCTTTAGTAATATAATGATTTACAGTAGCACAATCTCCAGCTGAATAAACATCATTGATATTTGTTTCCATTTTGTCGTTAACAATAATAGCTCCATTTCTTGCCATATTTAATCCTTTATTCTTTAAAAATTCAGTATTAGGCCTTACGCCTATAGAAACAATAACCATATCAGCTTCAAAAGTATTATTATCTGTAATAACTTTAAATGAATTATTTTCTTTTGTTATATCTTTAGCGAAAGTATTAAATACAACATTTATACCTTTCTCTTTCAAAGCATTAATAAACTCTTCGTGTATTTCTGGTTCTATGTTTCCAAGTAAATGATCTGTTCCTTCTATTATAGTAATATCCATATTATGTTTTTTTAATGCTTCAGCGGTTTCTATACCAATAAATCCACCGCCTATTATAACAGCTTTTTTTGGGTTATGTGATTTAATAAAATTTAATATATTTTTTGCATCATCAGGATTTCTTAATTTAAATATACCGTTTTCTCCCCATGCTTTAAAGTTTGGAATTATAGGAGAAGCACCTGTAGAAATAACTAACTTATCATATTGTATCTTTTTTTCTTCTGAATTATTTTTTACATATACTATTTTATTTGAAAAATCAATATCATATACTTCGTTATTTACAAAAACATCAGCACCTTTTTTTTCTTTAAATAATTCAGGAGTTAGAGCAATAACTGACTCTGGGGATTCAACATCGCCACTAATTACATAAGGTAGACCACAACCTCCATATGAAATATAAGGTTCTTTTTGAAAAATAGCTATGTTTAAGCTATTATTTATTCTTTTTGCACTTGCAGCAGCACTTGTTCCAGCAGCTACTCCACCTATTATAACAATATTATATTTTTCCATCATTTCACCTCCAAATATATTATTAATATATAATTATAATTATTAACATTGTTATTAAAAATAATATGGAGCTTGGCTCCATTATTTTAATAAATCATAGTAAGATAATAAAGATAAGAAAATTGAATAAGTTAAGTAAATAATACTTGGGATATAAAAAAGTTGATTTTTTCCTAAAGAAGTATTTCCGAATAATGAAATTCCAAACCATTGAATACCACTTTTAAAGATAATGAATATTATTGTAAATATCATAATTAATGAAATAAACAATTTTAAAATAGCAGTATATTTAGTAATTTTATAATTTCCTTTAAGATAATAAATAGCATTTAATTGTTCTATTATACTATAAATAAAAAAAAGTGATGTGAGTATAATAATATTTAGTACATTAAAAGAAAATTGATCTCCAATCATACTTTGAATTAAAGTTTTTTGAAAGTTGATAATAAAGAAAAAAGATAATAATATTAATGATATTAAAAAATTAAAGCTAGAAAATACAATTTTTAACCAACCAATTCCTGCATTTCCTGATATTATGTGATTTATGTTCTCTTCATGAGAATGTTTTTCATCTTCCTTTTTTAAAATAATCTTCTTTCTTTTTTTTTCATTATTATGTATTTTCAACGTGGCCATATTATCCTCCTATAATTTCTTTAAACCTATTAGCTTTATTTTTATCTATTAAACAAAATCTTATTTCTTTTATGTTTTTAGATATTTTAGAGAAATCTTTTACGGCTTTAAAATATATTTTACAGGCGTTATCAAATGGATAACCAAATATACCCGAGCTAATAGCAGGGAAAGAAATTGAATTTAAATTTATATTATCGGCTTTTTTTAAAGAGTTAAAAATGGCATTGTACAATATATTTTCTTCATTTTCAAATCCGCCATGCCAAACAGGTCCAACAGCATGGATAATATATTTGGCTTTTAAATTTCCTCCAGTTGTTATAGCAACTTCTCCTGGTTTTATTATACCATTTTTTTTGATATAATCATCACTTTCTTTTTGTATATTATATCCACCAGCTTTTACAATAGCAGCAGCTACTCCGCCACCATGTGATAAATATGAATTAGCTGCGTTTACAATTGCATCAGTATCTTCTTGTGTAATATCTCCAACGACTATTTTAAAAGTTATATTATTAATTTTTTTCTCAAAAATAGTCATATTATCATCTCCATTAAATAAATAGAATATAGAATGAACCTAATATTAATGGAATTAAAACCATAATAAATGAATTTTTCATATATTCAGAAAATGTAATTGTTTTATTATAATTTTTTTCTAATAAAGAAACTCCAACAATATTTTGAACTGCGCCTAAAGGAGTTAAATTTGTTCCTATATTTGCCCCTATCGCATATGCGTACCATAATTCAAATGGTGCACCGTTCATAATCAATAATTTAACAACTGGAGCTAAAATTAAAGTTCCAGGAACTGCACTTAAAAATGGGATAATAAAAGCAGATAACCACATTATTACTAACATTAAGATCATTGGAGTTCCTAGTAATGGATTAAATAAGTTGGCAATAACCTGAGTAACACCAATTTCTTCTAATGAAAAAGCTATTGTAAATAATCCTCCATAGAAAAACATTGTATCCCAATCAAGATCTTTAGACATACTTTCAAAATCCTTTTGAGTTAATAGCATTAATATTAATGCACCAGCCAAAGCAATTAATGCTAAATCGATATTTATTATTGAATGTAACATAAATCCAGCAAGGACAAATGCAAATACAATAACTCCTTTATACATAAGAGATTTATTTTCAATAGCTTTTTCAGGATCTATATCTGATAATGTTTTTAATTTTTCATTAAAGTCTTTAATATCGAATTTGTTAGAGAATTTGAATATTAATAATACGGATATAAATGATAACGCTGTAATAGGAAACATTACATTAAGAAATTTTGCAAAATCCAGATTTCCAATGGATCCTAAAACTATATTTAAAGGACTACCAATTAACGTACTCATACCACCAATATTATCTATAGCAATTGTTAATAACATTAAAGGGGCAGGATTTATTTCTAATGTATCAGCTAATAGGAATATTATAGGAGCCATTAACATTATAGTTATTAAATTATCTAAAAAGGCGGAGAATAATGTAACTAGAAGCATTAGCAGTATTAATACTATCCAAAATTTATAACGACTAATTTTTATAGCGTTTATCGCTGCAAATGTAAAGAACCCACTTTCTTTTAGTATTTCTACAATGATCATCATGCCAAGTAGGATACCTAAAGTTTCAAAACTAACTATTCTTCCAATATTATCAAATTCAAGTCCTTCTACAGGTTTTAATATGAATAATAAAATTCCAAAAAAGAAAGTTATAATGGATTTTTTAACCCTTCTGGCAAAAATAATAAAATAGTAAGCAATAATGGTAATTAATAATACAATAAATTCTGACATAAGACCGCCTCCAATTAGATAGTTTCCTCCTAATTAAACTCCTTTTCTTTAAAGTTCTCTTGAAAAGTATTTTAATTTTTTAAAAATATTTTTTTAGTTGGCTTTATTCTGTGATAAATTTCGAGTTTATTTTTAAAAAAAATCTTCTTAATTTAATGAAAATGTGTTAAAATAATTATGTACATGGAGGTGATAATATGTTTGATAACTTTACAGATAGAGCAGCTAAGGTATTTATAGAAGCGCAAAATGAAGCGAGATATATGGGTCATCCATATGTTGGAACTGAGCATTTATTATTAGGTCTTTTAAAGGTAAACGGTAGATACTTATCCCAAATTTTTTCTTATTATAACCTAACATATGGGAAAATAAAAACTGAAATTACTAATATAGTTGGAGTAAATGCTTCTCATAATATTGTTGGAGCATCACCACAACCAACACCAAGAGCTAAAAGAATTATTGAATTAGCATACGATGAATCAGAAATTTTAGGAACATCACAAATAGATGCCGAACATCTATTGCTTGGTATTTGTAGAGAAGGTGAAGGTATAGCGGCTCACGTTTTAAGAAGATTGGGAATAAATCTTGTTGAAATGAGAAAAAAACTTTCAGATTTAATGTTAAATAAAGGAGAATCTTCTTCTGAAATTGAAACTTTTAAAGAAGAAGATGAAGAAAGAGTAAGACAAAAACAAAATGCGCTAAAACAATTAGAGGGTTATGGAGTAGATTTGACAGAAAAAGCAGCTAAAAATGAATTAGATCTAGTTATAGGAAGAGATGTTGAAATAAGAAGAGTTATGGAAATATTATCCAGAAGAAAGAAAAATAATCCTGTATTAATAGGAGAAGCTGGAGTTGGAAAAAGTGCTATTGTAGAAGGTCTAGCAGAAAGAATTATTAAAGGTGATGTGCCTGAGGTGTTAAAGGATAAATGTATATTTTCCCTGGATTTAACTTCATTAGTAGCGGGTACTAAATATCGTGGTGAATTTGAAAAAAGAATGAAAAAATTAATGCAAGTATTGGAGAAAAATAAAGACATTATATTATTTATAGATGAGATGCATATGATAGTAGAAGCTGGAGCAGCTGAAGGTTCATCAATGGATGCGGCTAATGTTTTAAAACCGGCATTAGCTAGTGGTGATATTACAATAATTGGAGCTACAACTCCATCTGAATATAGAAAATTTATTGAAAAAGATCCTGCTTTAGAAAGAAGATTTCAAAAAATATATGTAAATGAACCATCATATGAAGAAGCTATAGCTATATTAAAAGGTATAAAAAATAAATATGAAGAACATCATAACGTTAAATATACAAATGAAGCTATAGAAGCTTCTGTTAACCTATCATTAAGATATATAACAGATAGATTCTTACCTGATAAAGCAGTTGACTTAATAGATGAATCTGGAGCTAGAGCAAGATTAAAAGCTTTGACTTTACCAGATAATTTAAAAAAATTATTGAATAAAATAGAAGGATTGGAAAAACAAAAGGACAATATGATAAAAAATAATGATTATACCAAAGTAGAAGAATTAAAATCTGAAATAAATAAATTGAAAGAAAAATATTCAAAAAAATATTTTGAATGGAGAGAAAATGCAGAAAAAGAGATAATTGAAATTACTGAAGAACATATATCAGAGGTTGTATCAGATTGGACAGGGGTTCCATTGAAAAAATTAGAAATGTCAGAAATGGAAAGATTGCTTAATCTTGAAGCGGTTTTACATGAAAGAGTTATTGGTCAAGATGATGCAATTAATGCTGTAGCCAAAGCAATAAGGCGCGCTAGAAGTGGAATAAAAGATCCAAGAAGGCCAACAGGTGTATTTTTGTTTTTAGGTCCAACAGGTGTAGGAAAAACAGAACTTGCAAAAACCATAGCCGAATACTTATTTGGAGATGAAAAAGCCTTAGTTAGAATTGATATGTCAGAATATATGGAAAAATTCAATGTTTCTAGATTAGTTGGAGCTCCTCCAGGATATGTGGGATATGATGAAGGAGGACAATTAACTGAGGCTGTAAGAAGAAGGCCATATTCTGTAATATTGCTTGATGAAATTGAAAAAGCACATCCTGATGTATATAATATTTTACTTCAAATAATGGATGATGGCAGATTGACAGATTCACAGGGAAGAGTAGTTGATTTTAGAAATTCTATTATTATTATGACAAGTAATTTGGGTAGTGAAGTTATTAATAAGACAAAGAGATTTATGGGATTTGTAGATGAGGAGACGGAAGAAAGTAAATATAAAGAGATAAAACAATCGGTTATGGAAGAAGTAAAAAAAGCATTTAAACCTGAATTTTTAAATAGACTTGATGAAACAGTTGTTTTCCATCCGTTAACTAAAAAAGATATGAAAGAGATTATAAAAATACAATTAACTGATTTAGAAAAAAGATTGAAAGAAAAAGATTTACATATAAAAATTAAGAATGAAGCAGTAGATTTCCTTATAGAAAAAGGATTTGATCCGATCTTTGGCGCAAGACCTTTGAAAAGAGCTATTCAAAAATATTTGGAAGATCCTTTAGCTGAAGAGATATTAAAAGGAAGATTTAAAGAGGGAGATAAGGTTATTATAGAAGTTAAAAATAACAAAATACACTTTAAAAAAGGAAGAAGTGCGTCTAAGCAGAAGGTGTTATAATGGCTAAAAAGAATCAAAATTATTTTGTTTGTTCAGATTGTGGATATGAAAGTACAAAGTGGTTTGCAAAATGTCCTTCATGTAATGAATGGAATACCGCGGTGGAATACACCGCGGATATTTCTGATAATAATATAAATGTGAAACCATCTGAAATCTTATTTTTAAATGATGAAATAAAAGAACCTGTTAGAATTGATACAGGATTTAAAGAATTAAATGAAATATTAAATGGTGGTTTAGTAGAAAGCGCTGTGTACTTGCTTGCTGGAGAACCAGGTATTGGTAAAAGTACATTTTTAACTCAATTATCTTCTAATATTGCTGAGAAAAAAAGTGTGATTTATGTCTCAGGCGAAGAATCAGCTGAACAAGTGTTTCAAAGATTTAATAGAATAGGATTAAAAAGTAATAAGAAAAATATTGGTTTAGTTTTTGAGAATTCTTTGGACAAATTGATAGCTTTAATGGAAAATTTAGAAAATAAACCAGATATATTATTGATTGATTCTATCCAAACATTAAAATCCGATAATTTTTCATCGTATGCTGGTAGTATTTTGCAAGTAAAAGAGGTAACTAGATTTTTATCGGAATATTGTAAAAAGAGAGGAATTACTTTAATAATAGTAGGGCATGTAACTAAAGGTGGATTGATAGCTGGGCCAAAAATTTTAGAACATATGGTAGACGCAGTTTTGCAATTTGAACTTGAAAAAACATCTGGTCTTAGAATGTTAAGAATATTAAAAAACAGATATGGACCTACAGATGAAATATTGATGTTTGAAATGACGCAAAAAGGGTTAAATCCTATAACTGAATATACGCAGTATTTTTTAAAAGATTATAAGAATGCATCAGGTAATGTATTGACTATTGTAAAAGAAGGAAGTAAATTAATTCCAATAGAAATTCAAGCATTGGTTAGTAAGCCAGTTTATGGTAATCCAAGAAGGGTAACTTCAGGTGCTCCATTAGATAGATTGCTTATGATAATAGCAGTATTAAGTAAAAGATTGAGATTGCCTATAGAATCTAAAGACATATTTTTAAGTACTTCAGGAGGATTTAAAATATCAGATACTTCAAGTGATTTAGCGATTGCATATGCTTTACTTTCTTCTCTTTTTGACATATCTACTAGCAACTCAATAGTTGTTTTTGGTGAAATTGGTCTTGATGGTAATATTAGAAATATTAGAGATTTAGAAAAAAGGATAGAATTTTCAAATAAATTAGGAATAGAAAAAGTTGTAATTCCTGATTATAAGGTGAAATATAAAAATATTATTTCTATATCAAATTTAAATGATTTATTGAATAAATTTTTTGCATAATGGAGTGATTTGTATGAAAGATATTTTTTCTGATATACTGAGCTTATTAGCTCCAGGGAAAAAACTTAGAAATGGTATAGATTTAATAATTTCTGCAAACTTAGGAGCATTAATTTTTTTAACAGATAAAGCAGAAGAACATTTAAATAATGGATTAATACAGCTGGGGTTTATTATTGATATAGATTTTGAACCAGAAAGATTATATGAATTAGCTAAAATGGATGGCGCTATTGTTTTGAATAAAGACGCTACAAAAATATTGTATGCGAATACTCAATTAAACCCTTCAAGTAGCATACCAAGTTTTCAAACTGGTATGCGTCATAGAACAGGTGAAAGGATGGCAAAACAAACAAATGAAGTGCTTATCGCTGTATCGAAAAGAAGGAATCAAGTTTCTATATATCAAGGAAATTATAGCAGAGTATTATATCCCGAAACAATAATTTTCCCAAGGTTAAACCAAGAAATTTCTGTAGCTCAAAGATATAGACAAACATTTTTTGATTTATTATCAGAAATCAATATTGCAGAAATGGAAAATAGGGTTATATTATATAATGTAGTAGACGCTATATCAAAAGGATTTATGACATTAAAGGTGGCAGAAAAGGCAGAAAAATATCTATTAGAATTAGGAGAAGCTGCAGAGAGTTCAAGATTAGAGATAAATGAAATTAATAGAGTAACTCCTAAATATTTAGGAGCATTAATAATGGATTATTCAAAAAACTTATTGGATTTTCAATATCCGCAAGACGCTTTAAGTTTATTTGATGGATTAAAAACAGAAGATTTTTTAAATATGAAATTAATATCAGAGAAATTAGGATATGATATAGAAACAGAAAATGATTTAGAAGAATATTTTGTTTCCCCAAGAGGGTTTAGATTACTATATTCAACTAGAATTCCTTCAATAATTGTACGAAATGTTGTAGAGACATTTAAAAATTTAGATACTCTTATGAAAGCTAATATTGAAGAATTAATAAATGTCCCCGGGATAGGTAAAAAACGTGCTGAAAGAATTAACAGAGCTATAAGAAGAAAAAATGAATTTTCAGAAAAAATATCTTTTGAAGCGGGTGAAGATAAATGAAAATAATTACTAATAATAAGCAAGCAACATATCAATATCATATTTTAGAAAAATATGAGGCAGGAATTGAATTAAAAGGTTCTGAAGTAAAATCTTTAAGAGAAGGAAGAGTTAATCTTAAAGATGCATTTTGTAAAATTGAAAAAGGAGAAATTTTTTTATATAATGCCCATATTAGTCAATATAAGAATGCTTCTTTATTTAATCATGATCCGGAAAGACCAAGAAGATTGCTAATGCACAAATATGAAATATTAAAATTAGATCAAAAGGTAAAAGAAAAAGGTTTAACAATTATTCCATTAAAAATGTATTTTAATGAAAAAGGATTGGTTAAAGTAGAAATTGCTTTAGTAAAAGGGAAAAAACTATATGATAAAAGGGAAGATATTGCTAAAAGAGATATGGAAAGAAGGTTAAGGAAAAGTATCAAGTACGATATGTGAGGTGTATTATGAAAGCAATTGAAATAAAAAACGTTACAAGAAAATTTGGTGATGTAGTAGCATTAGATAATGTTGATTTTGAAATAGAAGAAGGTAAAATAGTAGGGTTATTAGGGCCAAATGGAGCTGGAAAATCTACTTTAATGAAAATTGTATCAACCTTAATTTTACCTTCATCGGGAGAGGTAAAATCATTTGGGTTTGATGTAGTAAAAGAAAAAAATAAGGTAAGAAATTTTATTAGTTTGGTTTCTGATTATACTGTATTAGAGGATGAATTGACACCATATGAGAATCTTATTCTTTTTGGAAAGATTAGTAATGTTAAGACTGACTTAAAAAAAAGAGCGTTAAGCTTATTAGAAGATTTTGGATTATCTCAATATAAAAATAGGTTAACAAAAAATTTGTCCTCAGGGAATAAACAAAAATTAAATATAGCAAGATCTTTGATTAAAGATCCTAAATTATTGTTATTAGATGAACCAACAATAGCTATTGATGTTGAAACTTCTAGATTTATTAGAGAATATATATTGGAACAAAATTTAAAGAATAATAAGACTATTTTAATATCTTCGCATTATATGTGGGAAGTTGAACAAATTGCTTCTGAAATAGCAGTTTTAGTAAACGGAAAAATAATTATTCAAGATAAAATGATAAATATTATGAAAAAATTTGAAGATAAATTATCTATATTTGAATTAGAATTGGAAAGTTCAGAAGATCTTGAAAAAATAGACAATTTAAAAAATAATGAAAATATTAGTGGTGTAAAAATTATTTCTTCAAACACTGCTATAATTGAAACCCCGCTGTCAAGTAACGAATTTTCCAACATTTTATTATCAAATAATATTAAGTGTAAATATAGAATTATGAAGATATCTTTAGAAGATGTATATTCATATGTAATTAAAGGGAGATTTTAATGGATAGATTAGATAAATTTTTAGTAAATGCTAAAATTGGATCAAGAAGCGAAGTAAAAAAATTGATAAAAAAAGGACTGATTAAGGTTAATGGCAATATTATAAAAAAAGTTGATTATAAAGTATCTGATAATGATATTATAGAATATAATAATCAAAAAATAGAGGGTCATAAATTAGTATATATAATAATAAATAAACCAATAGGTTATTTATCATCTACATATGATTCAAGAGATAAATATGTATTGCAATTAATAGATCATAAATTTAAAGATGAATTATCTATAGCTGGGAGACTAGATAAGGATGCACATGGATTGTTATTTTTAACTAATGATGGAGAACTTATTCATAGGATAATTTCACCTAATAAAAATATATATAAAACATATGAAGTTATGGTGGAGGGAGATATAACAAAAGATAAAATAAAAAGATTAGAAGAAGGAATAGATTTAAAGGATTTTATTACAAAACCTGCCATTGTAGAAAAGGTTGAGAATAATATAATAACAATAAAAATATCCGAAGGTAAATATCATCAAATTAAAAGAATGATGAAAGCAGTCGGTTTAACTGTAAAGGATTTAAAAAGAATAGCTATAGGGAATATATTATTAGGAGATTTAAAAGAAGGAGAATGGCTTGAAATTGAAAAACCAAATATTTTCAATAACGACTCCCCAATATAAATAAAAGCCTAAAGGAATTTTTTCTTTTTTTGAAAATATTAAGGATAAAATTACAGAAAATATTATAATATAAAAGATATAATATCCATAATATAATGTTAGTCCAAATATTAATTTAATATCGCCGAATCCTAATTTGTCCTTTTTGGAATAGGGTAATAAAATAAAAAAAATAATTATACTAATAATCATATTAATAAAGTTTGAGTTTATAAGCCCAAAAATGATTAGTGAATAATTTAAAATATCTGGTATATATAATGTATTAAAATCAAAAAAGGCAATGAGACTTATTAAAAAAATTAAAATATTGAAATTTCCATATAATATAACAAATACTACTCCCATCATGATTGGGAGTAGTATTTTTTTATTTAGTTTAAAAGATTTCATTATAATATATATATCTTCATTAATCCATGAAAAAAGATTTTTCCTCATCATTTAAATATTCTTCAATTATATTTTTTATACCGAAATAATACCAGGAATATTTATCTTTTAATTCATTGATTATATTTTTTGCTTCTTCAACTTTGCCTGATTTAATAAGAGGTACAGTTAGTAATATTTTAAAATGTTCATAATTATTATTTTTGTTCAAGAATTTATTTATAAATTTTTCAACTTTATCGTATTTACCATTTTGGAACATTATTTTAGACCAAATTTCTAAATCGCTTATATATTCTGGCTGTGAATTCGAAATTTCTTCTTTTAATTCATCAGCTTCAATATTTCTTTCAAGTTTATAGTAAATATCCATTAATTCATATTTAGCTAAAACGCTTTTTGGATATTTATGCAAAAATTTTTCTAAAATTCTTGCTGCATTTTTGAAATTTCCACTTTGTCTAAATGCATCAGCAATCATGAAATAAGTAACTGTATTTTCCGGCATTAATTCAACTTCTTTTAACCATACTTCAGCTGCTTTTTCGTATTCTCCTAAATTAAAATATGTGTCTCCTAATTCTGACAATGCAGCAATATTCCATGGGTCTTGTTTAACAGCTAATTCTAAATATTTTTTACCTTCTAAAAAATTACCTTCTTCAATTAAAACCGATCCTAGTATTTCATATGCTGGAGTATAATTTGGGTCAATTTCAATCATGAATTTAACAATTTTCTTAAGTTCATCAAAATTGTGATGATCTGCATAATCTAATATAATATCATATAATTCATTTAATGTGGCGTGATTAAAGTCTGAAGGTTTTAGATCGAATTCGTTTAAATATGATATAAATTCAGAAAATATAAAAGGTTTAGTGACAAAGTTAGATAATATTCCAGGAAGAAATTCGGAAATTTTTTTAATTTTACTAGCTTCTGATATTAGTTTTTCTTTAGATTTTAAGTCAGCCATCATTAATTCTAAATCACCCTCATACATTATATCAGATAATATTACTGGAAAAACAGTATGGGTATTTATTTCTATTCTTTCTCCATTTAAATTTAATATAGCAATTGTTTCCATAATAATCCCCCTTTTTAATATTTGTGTAATTATATTTTATCATTTTTAACATAAAATAATAAATGTTATTTTTTATATTAAGTATTTATTTAAGTAGAATGTCAAAGATTATGTATAATTAATAAAAAATCTAAAGGTATAGGAAGGTTATATATGAGAAAAATTCGATATTTATTTTATGTATTAATATTTATTCTGATATATTCATTTTTTATAGAACCTTTTTCTGTAAAAAAAACGGATTTACATATAGATGTTCCGAATTTAGATTTAAAAATAAAAATTGTGCATATTACTGATTTGCATATGTATAAATATATATTTTTTCATGAAAAAATATTAGATAAAATAAAAGAAGAAAAACCTGATATTATATTGTATACAGGAGATTCAATAATTAAAAATACAGATAAAAATGATTTAAATAAATTTTTTAAAAAATTAAGTGAAATAGCACCAGTATATACGGTATATGGTAATTGGGATTATTATAATATAGAATTAGTAAATAATGTTTATAATAAAAATAATATTCATGTAATAAATGATAACACAATAAACGTATTTTTTGATAATTTTTCAATAAAATTAATAGGGCTTCCAATATATAAAAAAATAAGTTATGTTGACACAACTGAATCTAATTACACAATAGTTCTCGAACATATTCCAGATACAATATTTTATAATAAGGAAGTATTTGATCAAGCGAATTTGATTTTAGCGGGTCATACTCATGGTGGGCAAGTGTATATTCCGTTTATTACAAAATTTTTTATTAAAAAATATTCTTTTTATTTAAAAGGTAAAATTAATTTTAAGGATAATAAAATAATGTATATCAATAGAGGGTTAGGTGCTTGGTTTAATATAAGATTTCTTGCTCCGCCCGAAATCTTAATAATAACTTTAAATTAAAATTTAATATAATTGTTCATTAAAATATAAATTATTCCTTGACTATGAAAAGAGAATATGTTATAATTTTTCAGACAAAAAAATTATAATATAGAGGTGAAATGCATGAAAAAAGGAATACACCCTGAAATGAAACTTATCACTGTTAAATGTGCATGTGGTGCTGAACATCAAATGTATAGTACAGAAGATAACTTCCGTGTTGATGTATGTTCTAAATGTCATCCATTCTTCTTGGGAGAAACAAGTTCTCAAATTATTGATACAGAAGGAAGAGTTCAAAAGTTCAAAAACAAATACGCAAAATTTCTTAACTCATAAGTGGGAGGTTAACCTCCCATATTGTTATATATAAATTATTTTATGGAGGTAGTACTTGTGGCTAAAAGTATGGCATTTGGCGAAACTGTTAAGGTAACTGTTAAAGACATCAAAAAATTCGGAGCATTTGTTACACTTGAATCTGGAGAAGAGGGATTCATTCATATTTCTAAGATTTCAAATGACTATGTAAAAAACATTTCAGATTTTTTGAAAGTAGGTCAAGAACTCGAAGGTAAGATTATTGGGAAAACAAAGGATGGAAAAGTAGAACTTTCCTTAAAAACAGAAGACATGCAACAACAAGAAGAAAAGAAAGATGATGAATTCGAAAAGAAACTTACAAAATTTTTAAAGGACAGCGACAGAAAATTATCTGAATACTCAAGAAGACTCGATAAGAAAAGAGGTGGCAAGGGGAAAAGATAATATTTAATAATTAGTGGGGGATAAAGGCAGCGTATGAGCTGCCTTATTTTTTATTATCTGATGATTTTGAATCTGTTATATAATATCCACTACCCTTAAATGATATACCAATTTTTCCTATGCTTCTTTTTGCTTTTTCTCCGCATTTTTCGCATAAAATTTCGGGTTCTTCATTCATGCCGTGCATTACTGTGAATTCGTGATTGCAATTTTCGCAAGTATATCTATATATAGGCATATAAACACCTCCCTGTTCTTTTTTTAATATCATTCCAATTTTAACAATGATATGTTTAAAATCTATTTCACATAAATTAACTTCATAAAACAAATAGTATCTTATTTTTACTTGAATTATTATTTGATTTAGTGTATAATATTTTTTGAGATACAATATTATTGTAAAGGAGGAAGTCGAAGTGTCAATATTAACCATACTAGCTGTTTTAGTTCATTTGGTTTTATCTATTGCGTTAATTTATTTTGCATTACAAAGAATGCAAAAAAATGCTGAATTAGGTGGTGCTTTCGGTTCTGGAGCTTCTCATACAATGTTTGGGAGAGAAAAAGGTTTTGATCCTGCTGCAAAAATGGCATTATGGGCAGGTATATTATTTATGATTTCTTGTTTTGTAGTAGCAGCACTTCTTGCGAGGTGAATAAATAGTGGATTTTGAAAAACAATCTGATATTATTAAAAGAAATACAATAGATTTTATTACAGATGAGGATTTAAAAGAGCGATTGAAATCAAAAAAAATCTTAAGAGTTAAATTGGGAGTAGATCCTTCAAGGCCTGATTTGCATTTAGGGCATGCTGTTGTTTTAAAAAAGTTAAGAGAGTTTCAAGATTTAGGTCACCAAGTAGTGTTAATTATTGGAGATTTCACTGCGAGAATTGGTGATCCTTCTGGTCGTTCTAAAACGAGACCCATGCTTACTAAAGAAGAAGTTGAAAAAAATGCTGAGTCATATAAAAAACAAGCATTTAAGATTTTGGATCCAGAAAAAACTGAAATTAGATATAATAGTGAGTGGTTAGATAAATTAACATTTTATGATGTAATTAAATTATCCTCTAATTATACAGTCGCTAGGATGTTAGAAAGAGATGATTTTGCTAAAAGATTAGCAAATAATGAGCCTATTAGTATATCTGAATTTATGTATCCATTAGCTCAAGCATATGATTCTGTAATGATTGAAGCAGATGTGGAAATTGGAGGTACAGATCAATTATTCAATCTTTTAGTTGGTAGAAAAATGCAGGAAGCTTATGGTCAAAAACCACAAATAGTTTTAACTATGCCAATAATTGAAGGTACAGATGGTAATTTGAAAATGAGTAAATCATATGATAATTATATAGCTTTTGAAGATGAACCATTTGATATGTATGGAAAGGTTATGTCTATTCCTGATACTTTAATATTAAAGTATATGAGATTAGCAACCGATATACCTGAAGAAAGAATTTTAGAATACGAAGAAAAAATGAAAAACAATTCTATTAATCCAAGAGATATTAAAATGGTTTTAGCTTTTGAAATTGTGAGATTTTTTCATGGTGAAGAAAAAGCGAATTATGCTCAAAATGAATTTATTAAAGTATTCCAAAAAAAAGATATTCCAGATGAAATGGATGAAATTTTAGTAGAAAAAAGCATTTCAGCGGTTGATTTATTATTAAAAACAAATTCAGTTTCTAGTAAAAGTGAAGCAAAAAGACTTATTAATCAAGGAGCAGTTAAATTAAATGATGAGAAAATTAATGATCCTTTCCAATTATTAGTGATTAATGGTGATGAAATCTTAAGAATTGGAAAAAGAAGATTTTTTAAACTAAAAACTAATTAAAAATTCTTCAAATTTTATAGTATAATTAAATTAGTAAGTTTTAAAAACAAAAATTCAAAATTCAAAAGAGGGGGTAGAGTGTATGAAAAAAACGTTATTAGTATTGGTATTGGTTTTATTTGGAGCATTTACATTTGCTTTTAAAGATGTTCCAGCAGATCATTGGGCATATGATTATGTAATGGATTTAGCTAACAGAGGTATAATACCGATGGAAGATAATTTTAATCCTGATGTTGTTTTAACAAAAGCAGAAATTGCTGTATTATTATCTGACACATTAACATTTGTTGAAAATGATCCTGTATTAGCAAAATCAGAAGATATTATGAGAGTAGAAGAAGTAATGAAAATGTTAAATACAAAATTAGGAAATTTAGAAAATGATTTAATGATGTTAAAAGATGATGTTGCAGTTAATGTTGAAAATATTGATGGTTTATGGGAAGAATTAGATACTGTTAAAGCTGATTTAGATTATGTATCTGGTAAGAATGTTGAAGAACATGCTATGTTAAAAGATATGTTATCTAAAAAAGCAGATATGGAAACTGTTGATATGTTATCTAAAGATTTATCAAAAACAATGAATGAATTAGAAACTATTACTAAAGTTGCATATAGAGCATTTAATAATGCAGATATGATTTTAGAAGATACATTAGCTATGCAAGATGATATTTATGCATTACAAGAAGATTATTCAACATTTAAAACATCAATTTCTAAAAATTTCTTAGAATTAAAATATAACGTATTAGATTTAACTGATAAATTTGAAAAATTATCAACATTATCAGATTCAATTGAAAATTCAGAAATGAAATTAGGTGCTATTGAATCTGCAGTTACAGCTAATCAAAATGTTTTAATTACATTAACAAAATCAAATGAAGAATTAAAAGGAAAAGTTATGGCTAATGAAGAAAAAATAAACAGAGCTAATATTTTATCATTAGTAGGAATAGTATTAGCAGGAGTAGCTTTAGTTGTTCCATTTGTAGTTAAATAATTAATTTGTCGATGGATTAATTAATTTAAGGTTAAAATGTCTTGACTTTTATTTACAAATATGATAGAATAATTACAGTTTATTACAAATTAAATTATTATTAAGGAGGTTGTTTGCATGAAGAAAGTTCTAGCTTTAGTTATGGCTTTAGCTCTTATGGTATCTGCTTTTGCAGCTACAGAAGTTCCTGCAACATTATCAGTTACAAATCCAGTATTTGAAGGTTCTGTAAGTTTTGAAATTGGTTTTGATGAAAACGGATTAGATTTAAAATTTGATAATTCATTAAAAGTAACAACTGCTTTCTATCAAGGTTATTCAGCAACATTTGGTGGCGGTAATTCAGGTATGTTAACAGTTGTTTTAAGTGGAGATTTAGTTGGTGTAGCTAAAGATACAATCCCAGCATTTTCACTAAGTAGCATTACTTATGAAGATGATATGTTAAAAGCAGTTTTCAATAATTCAGGTATTTTAGATTATTCAAAATATATAGTTTACAACACTTATGATGATGATGGAAATGCACAATTACCAAAAGTTGGAGACAGACACGCATTAGTAACATTAAAAGATTTAGGATTAGATTTCTTATATGTTGATTTAACTTCAGATTATGATGTAACAGCACATGCAACAGGTGACACATTATTCTTAAATGGTGACTTATTAGCTGGTAAAAAAGATTTAACAGTTTCAATGTTTGATGTTAATATGACAGCAGCAGCATGGTCAGCAGATTCAACAAGATTAGCTGTAACTGGTCCAGCAACAAAAACAGGATTTGCAGTAGCATTTGAAACAACAGGAAAAGATGCAGTTGAAGGTTTAACAGCTGATTTAGTAGTAGCTTCACATGCTGGTTCATTAGCATATATGTTAGATGCTGGTTACAAAAAAGATTATGAAGCTGGTATGTTTACTGTAACACCTCATATGACATTTGATTATGCAAAATCAGCTATGTTACCTGAATTTGTTAAACCAATATCTGATGCAACAAAAGTTACTTTTGGTGCTGATTTATCAGCTGACTTTGGTGTAGCAGGTAATGTAAAATTAACAGATACAATTACATTACCATTACCAGGAGATATTTCATACACATATGCTGTTACTTATGCAAACAAAGTTCATGATTTATTTAACTTAGAATATTTAACAGTTACAAAAACAGATGGTACAGAATTAGCAACACCATTTACATTAAAAGCAAAAGTTTCAGGTTCAACAACAATGGATGCTATTTCAGCAGGTTATGATGTTACATTATTATCAGTAGCATTAGATAAAGTTGCTGATGAATATGTTGTAAATGCACATGCAAATGCTGGTTATGAAGCAGATATGGTATCAGTTATGTTTGATGCATGGTACATTTTAGATGCTGAAACAACAATGGATGCAACTGATTTAGGTTATAAGGCTACAGTTGAATTAAAACCAATGGATAAAGTTACAGCTACATTTGTTGTAAGAAACTTTAGCGGTAAAGATTCAGATTCAGATGGTTCATACTTTGATGAAGAATTTATGAAACCAGGAGAATTAGTATATACAGCTGATTTAACATATGCATATACAGATAATGTAACAGCAGGATTCCACTTTGGAACAGAAGATAATTATGGAATGACTTCAGCTATTCACTGGTACGGTTACGTAAAAGGTTCAGTAAGCTTCTAATAAAAAACAATTAACCCCGGCAATTGCCGGGGTTTTTTATATAATAAAAAATTAATATAATTGATATTAAGTAGATAAAACAAATATTAAGAGTTAGGAAGAATAATATAAATATATTGAAAAAAGTATAGATTTCTATATATATAAGTTAAAAAAAGAAATGAAAAATTATATCTGTAGAATTTGAAACTTTAAAAAGAAATAATCCTAGTTACTATTAAGATAGTTATTATAAGTAAATAAATAGAAAATATGCAGTTTAAATCAAAATTATAAAAATTGAATATGTTTTTTTTTTAATCAAGTAATATTTAAATAACTAAAAAAAATCCCGGATTAATCCGGGATTTCTCTGGCGGGGACGACGGGACTCGAACCCGCGGCCACCGGTGTGACAGACCGGCATGCTAACCAACTGCACCACGTCCCCAACCGACAAATATATTGTACCAAAAGAAATATTACAATTCCAGTCATGAGTGGTTTCTAAAAAGTGACATGATTTTTAGTATTTTTTTAAAGAAATTCAATATTATTATAGATTATAAAAAAAATAAAAGAAAAACCTCAAATAAAACTTCTTAAAATTTACATTACTGCTTGATTTTAATAAAAAAATGTGGTAAAATTCCTTTGAAATGCGTTTATATCAATACTTAGGGGGTGCATGTATGAATAAAAAAGAATTAGTTAGTGCATTAGCTGAAAAAGTTAATGTTACAAAGAAAGAAGCAGCTTTATTTGTTGATTCTTTTGTTGAAGTAGTTTCAGGTGCTTTAGAAAAAGGAGAAAGTGTTAAGATTGTTGGTTTTGGAACTTTTGAAGTAGTAGAAAGAAAACCAAGAAAAGGTGTTAATCCACAAACTAAAGAAGCTATTGAAATTCCTGGTGGAAAAGTACCTAAATTTAAAGCAGGTAAAGAATTAAAAGAAAAAGTAAAATAATTTAAACGGGGCCAAAGGCTCCGTTTAAATTTATGGAGGTATTTATGTCTTTAATATATATAGGTTTAGGAGGCTTTTGTGGAGCAATATTAAGATATTTATTATCTAAATATATAAATACATTATTTTCTATAGGGAATATGCCGTATGGGACATTATTCGTTAATATTTTAGGGGCATTTATTTTGAGTTTTTTAATGTCATTGAGTGTATATAAGTTAGAAATACCAAAAAGTTTTATGTTATTTTTTGCAACGGGTTTTATTGGCTCTTTTACAACATTTTCAACCTTTATGTATGAAACTATAATTTTAAGTGAAGAATCGTTTAGTTTATATTCTTTATTGTATTTATCTTTAAGTATAATACTTGGATTACTATTTTCGTTTTTGGGATACTCTTTAGGGAGGATGGGAACATGAATTTTTTAAGGATCTATTTAGGGGAAAATGATCACTGTGGCCATGAACCAGTTTATAAGTATATAATGAAATTATGTTATGATAAAGGAATTAAAGGAGTAACGGTATTAAAAGGAATAATGGGGTTTGGAGAAAAACATCATGTTCATAGGGTAGATTTTTTTACATTAAGTGAAGATTTACCTATTATTATTGAAGTTATTGATGAAAAGGAAAAAATTTTAAATTTAATTGAAGAAATAAAAAAATGTAATTTTGATGGTTTGGCTGTATATTGGGATATAAATGCAATAAGAATAACAAAAGAGCCCATTTAAGGGCTCTCTTATTATAAGTTAATGCTATTATTCATATATATTTCTAAAGCTTCTTCTTTGAAATTTTCAACTAACTTATCTATTTCATTTTCTGAAGACTTATTTTCCATATAGCCTAATTTTTTATTTAAAAATCTTGAAATGATTTTCATATTTCTCCCTCCCCGTATAATGATTTCATATTTATTATATATTTTATTTTATACAATTCGGTATCCGAACTATTATGTTATATAATATATATCTTTTCATTTATATTAATCAATACATTTTTAAAGCAGAAAGAAATATTAACTTAAATTTATTGAAATATTTAATTTTTAAAATCATTTTTTTCAAAAAATCTAATACATTCTTCAATAATATTTTTTATTTCTTTTTTTGTGTAAGAAAAATTTTTTTCTCCATATTCCTTAATGACGAAAAGATTTGTTAAAAGTTCAAATTCATTTGGATAGTTTATATTATTTAACAATTCATATGGGGTTAAATGTGGATAGGAGTTGAAAAATCTTTTTCGAATATATTTATATCCTTCATCTATTAAAAAGGGTATATTTTCGTTATTGTGATTATCCATACTAAAATCCTCTATATTATTTTCTTCTTTTTTTTGTTTGTTATGGAATTTATAAATATATATAATTAGAGCAACTACTAGTAAAATTGAAATAATAGCAAAAATTATTTCACTATGTATTTTTATAAAAACGTTTTTGGGGTTTTTAATACCTTCACTAAAAAAAGATATTATTTTGTTATTAGAAAAATCATTTTTACTATCAATATTTATATTTCCTAGTTTATGCTCTGAAATAGGATCTCTACCTCTGCTCAAATATGCAATGCTTGAACCCATTATACCCAAAGATAAGAAAAATATTATTATGGATACAATTATTTTCTTTTTTTCATTTTTTGTATATAAATTCCATGTATAAAAAGCAGATATAAAAGCTATTATGGCTCCAATAAAAATATAAAAAAATATAATAGTATCTATATTTTTTGTTATACTCTTATTTTTCATTATAGTTATATTTCCAACAAAGTTTCTTTTTGATTCTTTAGATAATTTTGATATAGTAATCTCATTATTAGAATCATTTATATAATTGCTTTCAATATTTTTTTCATTTTTACTATTAATTTCTGTAAAGGGATTATAATAGTAATTAAAATTCCATATACTAAATATTATAAAAAAAGAAAAAATAAAAATAATTATTTTTTTATTTTTTTGTTCAGAAAATATTTCTTTTAAAGAAATCATAAAAGTAATAATTGGAAATATTGGATTTGTTAGATTTTTTAACAAAGCAATAGAAATTAAAAAAAGAAAAGTATACTTGATAACATCTTTTGATTCAAAAGGCAAAAAGTATGAAAGAATAACTATAGCAATTAAATTGAAGCTATAAAATAAATTTTTTGATCCAAAAATATTTAATAGAAAAAACGTCAATATATATATGCCGGCTAAAGATAAAAAAGCAATATAATAAGGCATTCCAAATTTACGCATTCGTATAAACAAAAATGAGAATAAAATTCCTAAAATAAAAATAATTATCCCATCATGATTAAATGGAATAAAGGTTAAGAATAAAGAAATTATATACCCAAATCTTTCTTTTTTCATAATATCACCTATTTTTTATTATATAGTTTCAAAAATTTCAGTTAAAGAGTTATTAGGAGATACTAATCTAACGATAATATAATTTTCCTCTAGTAAAACTGCTTTTTTCTCTAAATCTATAGTTTCCATCCTAAACATATTATGCTCTTTTATGTCTAACTTTCCTTCATTTTCAATTCTAAAACCATATGGCATAATTAAAACAATAACTTTTGAAGTTTTAGATCTTAATTTTATTAAGTCAGATATAATATTATCTGTTAAATGAATGGAAATAATAATTACAGTATCTTCATATGTGAAATATGGTATATTATCAACAATGATATCTTCTAAACTATTATTAGGGTCATTAGTTCCTTCTACTTTTGATAGAATATCAAAATAATCAATCCAATCATTTGATGAATGGCTTATTATTTCCTTTCCGATAATGACTAAATTAACTTCTTCATGCTTTTCTATTTCATATTTAATAATACTAGCAGTTGCTTTTAAAGCATATTCTTCATATATTTTTCTTTCACTTTTCCAAAAAATATTATTTTTAGGGATTCCGGAAGGTAGATTTAAATCTACAAACATATAAATTTTTCCTGTAGAAGTATGAGAGTATTTTTTTACCATTAATTTATCATATTTAGCTGAAATTTTCCAATTAATTCTATTTATTGGTTCATTATTATATTCATCAATATTTTCAACATATGTAACATCCTCTAATACTCGTATATTAGATTTATCTCCTGGTAAAAGTTTTTTTAAGCTTTCCTTGTTAAATTCAGAATATATAAATTCTGGTAAAACTTCAATATTTTTATCTACCTTTATTGTTCTCCAAAATTCAAAACCAAGAGGAGTATTATATTTTATACTAATAAAACCTATTTTTTTTAATCCCCTTGTACCAAAAGAAGTAATAAATTTTATTTTCTTTTGTTCTTTTGCTTTTATTTTAACTTTTTGAAATTGTGGCTTTAATCTACTTAATAAATTAGATGGAGAAACAGTAATAATGATATCTTCATTAGAATTATTTTTTAAATAAATCCTATATTCAATTTCTTCTTCAATAAAACATTTTTCATATTCCAAATCATATAAAATCTCAAGGTTATTGAATACTTTTTTCTTTTTAAAGAATTCATACCATCCTAATCCGACAAAAACAATTAGCAATATTGTATAATTGCTAAAATAAAAAATATTTAATAATGTAGCAGTTAAAGTCATTAATAATAAACCTTTTATATTATATTTCATAATATCCTCTACTTTATAACTTTAATTTCATCTAAAATTTCATCAATTAATTTATAAGTAGATACTTTTTTTATTTTAGCTTCAGCTTTTAAAATTATCCTATGTGCTAAAACATATTTTGCAATATTTTTTATATCATCTGGAATTACAAAATCTCTATTTTCTATTGCTGCGATGCTTTTTGATAATTGCATTAAAGCAATAGAGCCTCTAGGACTTGCTCCAACTTTAATATCTTTATGATTTCTTGTTTTATTTACTATATCAACAATATATTTTTTTATTTCATCTGATACATGAATCTTTTTTATTTCATCTTTAATCTTTTTTATTTCATCATAATTAGAAACACTTTTTATGTTATTTATAGGATGTTCGTCCTCCTGTGAGTTAAGCATATTTATTTCATTTTCAATATCAGGATATCCTAAAGATAATTTAATCATAAATCTATCTAATTGAGCTTCAGGTAAAGGAAAAGTCCCTTCATATTCAATTGGATTTTGTGTTGCAATAACAAAGAAGTTAGTATCTAAACTATGGGTTATACCATCTATAGAAACTTGATTTTCTGCTAATGATTCTAATAACGCAGATTGTGTTCTTGGAGTTGCTCTGTTTATTTCATCTCCTAAAAGTATATTAGTGAATATAGGCCCCCTTTTTAAAACAAAATCATTCTTATTTTTATCAAAAATATATAAACCAATTAAATCATTAGGTAATAAATCAGGAGTGAATTGAACTCTCTTAAAATTTAAATTAAAGGATTTAGATAATGCTCTAGCAAGCATAGTTTTTCCTGTACCAGGAACATCTTCGAGCAAAACATGTCCATTAGAATAGAAAGTTGCTAAAACTAATTTAATTTCCTTTTCCTTTCCTTTAATAACAGTACTTACATTATTAATAATTTTTTTTGATAATTCTGATGTAATCATAATATTCTCCTTTCTATACAAATCTCTTTTTAATTATAACATAAAAAAATGCTCCCAATGGGAGCTGAATAATTTATTTATCTATATTAAGGGGTTGTGATATTATTATATAATTTGTAACTTAAAAAATACTTAGAAATATATTTCATTCCCATTTCAACATTCTATCTTTTACTTTATTAATTTCTTTAGATATCAAATATATTAAAAATATAATAAGTGATATAGGTAATACAGCACCTAAAAGATGATATATAATTTCAGAATCAAGTAGGAAATCAATAAATTTCATCTTTAAATCTTTATTTATTAAAGAAAACATATATAAATTTCCAGGTATAAATATACCGAAACTAAATCCTAGAATAATTCCTTCTAAGTACATAACTTCTTTACCTTTAATAATATTTTTTTGTGATAAATCTCTTTTAGGGTTTTTTAAATACATACTAACTCCTAAAATTGAAGAATAAATTATTAAAATAATAACGGGAATTATTGATATTAAATTAATCCAATTTCCTTTTTTTAATAAATAAATTAAAATATTTAATCCTATATATTCAGATGAAAAAATGATTATTGGTACAATTATTTTAGAAAATATCATATTTCCAATGGAAATAGGAAATAGTTTTGGAATAGGCCATATTTTCCCTTCGTATGAAATAGAAAAAATAGAAATCATAGCAGCGTATATAGATGCAATCATAACAAAAACAAAACTAATTAATTCAGCATCTGAATTTGTAAAAATAAAAATTAAAGGTAAAAAAACAGGATACAATATAAGGAAAAATGTTTGGGAATCTCTAAATAATAATTTAAAATCCTTTTTTATTGAAGGGAATTTTGATGATTTAATTTCAAAATTTTTCTTTTTTCCTTTTTTTCTAGATATACTTAATTCTAAAGAGTTTGAAATTTTATAAACAGTATATAATAATAATAAGTTGATTAATATCAAAATAAACAATGATAAAATATTACCTTTCATTGTTAAAATAACCCAAGTATGAGGCCAAATATAATTTAGTAATAATGAAGATAAATTTTTAAGAGAATCTATCAATTGGATTTGATTATCGCTTTCAAATAATCTGGGTATTATATTAGTTATTCCTACATATAAAAATATACTTATAAAATACGTCACCATTGTCATTCGCTTTGCTGAGGTTTTTGTTAAAAATTTAGAAAATAAAACTCCGCCTAAATTAGATATTAATAATAATAATAAAATAAAAAGAATCCCTGCAATGGATGTTAAAATTATGTTAGTTTTTGTAATTATTCCATATATTACAAAAATAGGGATCATCATTCCTAAAGGAAGACCTGCCATAACTAAGCTATCAATAGCACTAGAAATATAAATGTCAGAACGTTTTAAAGGCATTGATAATAATATTTGGGTTATATCACTTTCGTATAAATTTGCAACAATAGCTGGAGAATAATTAAGAAAAAATATAAATCCCATAATTAAAAACCACATTGAAAAAACAATATCTAATATAGACCATGGCAAATCAATACCTAATTGAGTGAAAGGTATATTTAAATCTTTAAATAAAAGGTATATAAATGGTGATATAGAAGCACCAAATATAATAGCTGGGATTAAATAAGCAGCTAGGGCATTAAGGGGATTTGATTTTTTATATGTGCCATCTTTTTTCTTAGTTGGTCTAACTTTATTTTGATAAGAGTATTTTAAAATTATCCAAATTTTATTTTTCATATAATCCCCCCTAAAGTTCTTTTATAATATCATCTAATTCTCCAGCATCGGTTAATTCTAAAAATAAATCTTCGAGAGATTTTTTTTCATTGGTTTTAGATAGCAATTTTAATTCTTCTAAAGTACCTTCAGCAATTAATTTTCCGTTAGAGATAATACCAATTCTATTACACATCTTTTCAGCGATTTCTAAAATATGTGTGGTTAGAAATATTGTAGCACCTTCATTAGAATATTTTTCCAACAACATTTTTAATATTTTTGCGGATTTTGCATCAAGCCCGACAGTTGGTTCATCCAAGAATATAACTTTTGGTTTTCTCATTAAAACAGATGCTACCATAAGTTTTTGTTTCATTCCATGGGAATAATCTCCTATGAATGAATCGAGATAATCTATTTCAAAAGCTTCGCATATCTCGTTAAGACGGATTTTTGTTTCATTTTTATCAACATTATATATATCCATAATAAATTCAATAAATTCTGATCCTTTCAAGTTTTCATATAATTTTGGTTCATCTGGAACAACACCAATATTTGCTTTGATTTTTAATTCATCAGTTTTCATATTTAGTCCTAATATTTCAATTTCTCCAGAAGTTGGTTTTAAAGTTCCAGTAAGCATTCTTATGGTGGTAGTTTTTCCAGCTCCGTTAGGTCCTAAAAAACCATAAATTTCTCCATTTTTAATATTTAAGTTTATATTACCTACTGCAGTAAAATCACCAAATTTTTTTACTAAATTGATAGCTTTAATCATAAAATTCCTCCTTTAAAATTTGAATTTTTCTTTTATAAAATGTAAATAATTTCTGCCGATTTTTAGTTCTATCCCATTATCTAATTCTAAAATATAATCGCGAGTAAAAATTTTTTTGAATTTTTTTATATGATCAACTGATACAATATATCCCCTATGAATTCTTATGAATTTTTCGGGATCTAATAATTTTTCTAAATTTTTTAAAGTATTGTCATAATAGTATTCCGCATCTTTCGTGCATAAAAAAACATATTTATCTTCTGCTTTAAAATAGTAAATATCTTTTTCTGAAATTATAGAAATAATATCACCATTTTTAACTGAAAATTTTCTCATATAAAATAATTCATCTAATAATTTTCTGTTAATTATATTTTTTCTTTCTAATGATCGTTCAATTGCTATTTTTAATCTTTTTAAATCATAGGGTTTTAGTAAATAATCAACGGCATTTTCTTCAAATGCTTTAATTGCATATTCTTGATATGCAGTGATAAAAATAACTAAAGGTTCATATGAAATTTCTTTTAATATTTCAAATCCATTTTTTTCTGGTAAATTAATATCAAGAAATATTAAATTTGGGCGCTTCTCTTCTATTATTTTTATGGCTAATTCTCCGTTATTAGCTTCTCCGACTATGTTAATATAGTCAAAATTATTTAATAGTTTTTTTAATCTATTTAAAGAATGCTCTTCATCCTCAATAATAACACAATTTATCATATAATCATCCCCTGATAATAATTTCGGCTTTTATTCCTGAAGGTATATTTTGTTTAAATATCAATTCGGAATTATTAAAAATTAAATCTAGTCTATTTTTTATACTAGAAAGTCCAAACCCGAAGTTCAGATCTTCAATTTTTCCTATTCCTTCATCGGAAATTTCAAAAATTATTTCATTATTTTTCTTATAAAAAGATATGGTTATTTTACCTCCATCTTTTTTCTTTGAAATACCATGTATTACGGAATTTTCAACTAATGGTTCTAAAATTAATGGAGGTATTCTATAATTCAATAAATTGTTATCTATATTAAATTCGTAATCAAGTCTTTTTCCTAATCTAATTTTTTCTATTTCAAGATATTTTTTTATAAGTTCTAATTCTTCTTCTAAGGATATCATATCATTAGAAGAAGTATATAAAATTTTTCTATATATATCAGAAAGATTAATTATTATTTTTTCAACACATTCAGGAGACTCTTGACTAATTTCTAATAAAGTATTTAAGGTGTTAAATAAAAAATGTGGATTTAATTTTGAACGCAATGCATTTAATTCTGCTTTAAGTTTTTCATTTTTTAATCTTTCGTTTTTTCTTATTTCATTATTTAATTTTATATAAATTATAATATTAAAAAATACAAAGAAAAAAAGAATAATAATGCTTATAACAAATAAATACTTATATGAGGGGAATAAATTAAAGGCTAAAATATTTGACATAAAATATTCTGAAATTATAATTCCGGAAAAAAAGCTAATAATAAAAATTATTATTTTAATTACTCTACTAAAGAATATAACTTCTATTTTAATAAATAGCTCTAATATTCTTATTAATAAGTAATATATAAAGCCAATGGAAATAGTAAAAACTTCAGCTATTAATATACCGTATACAAGATTAAAATACGGTGAAAAGATATATATAAATGCTAATATAATTAAAGCAAAAATTTGAGTAATAATAAATATTTTATTCATCATAAATCAACCCGTAATAAAATGAATTTTTATAGTTTTTTAATTCATTCAGCAAATTCTCCATTCTTTTTTTATTCTTTTTCTCATATACTTTTGCTAATTTAAATAGCACCTCACCAAAATCGAAATTGTCTTTAAAATCTTTATCTACCCTAATATAAATATATTCAAAATCATTAATAAATATTTCTTTTGATATATCATACTCAATTATATCAAAAACAGTTTTCCCTCTTATATATCGATATAAGAGGTTGTCAAAATCATTATTAACAACCTCTTTCATTTCTAACATTCCCGAATAAATATAGTAATATTTCAATGGTAGAAACCATTCATGAATTGATTTCTTTATTAAAAGACTACCATGAATTATTTTTAAATCATTATTTAAGTCAATATTTTTAAATGTATACAATAAATCATTTATTTCATTTATTGTATAGTTATTAAAATTATATATATATTCTTTTAATCTTTCATTATTCCCCAATAATAATACAGAAATAAAAAGAATAATTATTAAAAAATTTTTTTTCATTAGAACCCCCAAGCAATACCTGCCCCAAAAGAATAATAATAATTGTAATTTGGTATATTATCGGTTATTATATATTCTCCTTCAATTTTCCAATTTTCAGGAGAGTAATTATAGGTGAATCTACCTTCCGCAAAAAAGCTGATAAAATCTATTAAATTAAAATATAATCTAGCTCTAGGAGATATAGATAATTCCTCTCTTTTTAATTGTATCACATATGGAACTGAATTAATGTTATTTACAAAATCATTTATTGATTTACTATTTCTACCAGTTTCTACTTTTTTATTAATAATTGTTTCACCACCGCCTATACCAAGTCCAATATTAATACCTAGGATCTTAAATATATTAAAATGCTTTCCAATAGTAAAATATCCTTGGGATAATATTAGTTTATAATCTCCATTTATAATTTCGCCTGAATATCCCTCTCCGCCAATGTAAGAGTCATCTGGCATTACCACAATACCATTGCCCCCATGTAGTATTATCTCGTTGAAATTTATATATTCGTTTAATGGATTTATCATTTTAACCTGATCCTTTGGAATAAAGTTAAAAGAATATCCTCCACCTCCAAAATTAATTGAAAATATAGAAATTGTAAAAAATAAAAATGATATTACGAACATTTTTTTAAATAATTTCATATTATCCCTCCTAATATTTAATAATTTTTATAGTATTATTGCTTTTTATTATCCCGCTATTTTCTTTTTTTACTTTTATTATTATGTTTTTTGATATTCCATCAATACTAATATTTCTTATTCCATCCCATACATCTTCGTATATAATATCACCGTTTATGGATATACTTTCTAATTGAATATTTTCACATCTTTTTATATTAAAATCAATTGTTGTTGTGATTCCCGAAGAACTAAATTCAAATAAATCATACATACCTCTTATTAATAAATTAGTTCCATCAAATATTAAATAATCTCCTTGAAAATGAACGTTTTTTTTCATTATTATATTAACTCCAGAAATATAAAAATTCTTAGATTTTATATCACCTTCTATTTCTATATTTGTTCCTTTTATAATTATATTATTAAAATAATTTTTTGACCCAATAATAATTTCATTTTCTTTTTTATTTTCATTATTATATAAAATTAATTTGTCATTTATAGTTTTCATATTAATTTTATTAGAAAAAAATAATTTATCTGAATTTGGATCAAATTTAATTTTTATATTTATACCATTAATTTCAATTTTTGATATACCATTTAAATCTTCAATTTTATTTGGGATTATAACATTTTCTTTTATATTATAATTTAAAACACTAATAATAAGTATTACGCTTATTAAAGGAATTAGGTACCAATATTCTCTCATATAACTCCTCCTTTCTATATACTTTTATTATATGAATATATAATTTTTTTTGCAAATACTTTTTGATAAAATGACAATTAATATAGATAATAAGTCATATATTTGTATAATTAGTTATAAAATAAAATGGCCCCATAAGGAGCCATTTTATTTTATACTAAGTAATCTTTTTATAAAAGCTTCATTGCTTTCTTTTTCTAATGGATTTCCAGGGAATATAATTATATTTTTATTTATAATAAATCCTCTTTCTTTTCCTTTGTATAATACTTTAAAGCATTCATTATAGTATATTTTATTTAATGTTATGTTATTTGTTTTTTCTTTGGAAATTTCATAATTATTTGGAATTATACTTATTAAATTATCATTTATTTCATCAATAACAATACCAACTTTCATATTTTTTGATAACTCTATGATTTCATTATAATTTTCTCTTAAAAAACTAGATGTTACTATAGCAGCGTTTAAATCATTAGTTAATTTATCAGATATAATATATTTATCCTTTAAAAAACCAGGATTAATGTTTATAACGCCAATATTTATTTTTTCTTCTAAAGCAACATTAATGTTTTTCCATAACAAGTCATTTATATATATTTTTATATTTGAGTTAGAATTATTTTTAGTTTTAATAATAGCATTAACCATTTTTTTCTCATATTTTTGAAATTCTAGGTATTTTTCATAAGATAGATTATCATCAACATATACTTTTATATTTGATTTTTCTATTTTATCTGATAAGTTATATAAGTAAAAATTAAAGTTATTTTCTGAATTTTTATATAATTTTATTTCTGGTATTTCGTATAATCTAATTCTATTTTTTGGTTCATACCACATAGATGACGATACAATATTATTTCCGTCGTATTGATCAATTCTTACAAACACAAAGAAATAGGCAGAATCTACAGGTATTTCATATTCTTTTTCTAAATTACTGCTTAAATTATTATAGGTATAAACATTATTTGGTGTATAAATACTTAATGTTTTAATTTTTTCGTTATCTGGATCATTATAATATACTTTTAATTTAATTTTTTCTGGTAATGAATTATAATAATATATATCACCCATTGAAATGTCTTGAGTTTCAATCCATAATCTTGCATTTTTATCTTCTGTTCCATATGTTTTTCTATTTTTAAAACCATCTAAAATAGAATCCTTGCGATTTTCTTTAACCCATACAGCAGTTCTAGAATCATTACCTGTACCCCAATTTGCAACATGATTATCTTGACCAACAGTAGCTCCAACATGCCATCCTTTTTTTAATGCTAAGATATAATTAGAAAACATCTCATCATTTATAGTATCATTTTTACTCCAACTACCATTTCCAACTTCTATCATATTAATATAATTGTCAACTTCAGGATAATATTCAAAGTCTTTAAATGTTCCAAAAATTGAAATGGGATGATTAAATTGAGCGACTGGTTTTTCATCTATTAACCATTCATAGAACTCTTCAATTGTAGTTTTCACATTTCTACTAGTCCATTTTGATGCATCAAAAACATTTATATGTCCAACTCCAGCGGTCCATTCAAATCCAGCAATTGCAGAATATTTGTCTGTAGTTTCTTGATTTGCCATTTCTTTCATAACTACAAACTTATCTCTTCCGTTAAATTTTGCTTCAAAATAATATGCATGATCTGTTACAGCCATAAAATCAAGATTAGCTAAATCTCTTGCATGTTTATATGCATCTTGCGGAGTAGTTCCTGGTTCTCCGTCTGAGAAAGACGTATGCGAATGTGGATTTCCAAATAGTAAAATTAAATCATTTGGAAAAGAATAGGCTAATGTTGCAATTAAAATAAAAAGTAAATATATAAAACCTTTTTTCAAAATACTCACCCCTTTAAAAGATTTTAACATAACATTATAACACAAAATCTTCTGAAAATTCCTGATGATTTATAAGCAAACTCTATCACGAATCATGAGTATTTATAGAATTTAATAGTAATTTTGATATATTTTTTTGAATAAATAATTTATATTAACAAAGGGATCCAAATCTTCTCATATAAAACTAAATTATACTATATTAAAGTTAAAAAATGAGGCATATCGCCTCATTTTTTAAGTGATTTTTCTTCATTTTTCCTTGTGTTTTCTAGTGACTATATTGTTTTTCTATTTCACTTGCATCATGATTTGACAATATTATTGATTTTTCTTTTTTTAAAAATTCTTCTATTTTAGTCCGGCTTATGCTTCCAATATTTGATTTTATTGTTTCGTATAACCTTAACTCTTAATTTTTTCCGTTACTTAACATTTCAAAAAAGTTTTGATTTTTCTTTAAATTCAATTTGTAAATGATATCTGCGCTATTTGATTATCCATTTTTGGTTATTGTTATGAATCTTAATAACATTATTCTACTCAAACTTACATTTTATTATCGATATTGAAGCATTATATTCGTTTTTATTTCTACATTAAATGTGTATATTAAAAATATAAATACTATTCCTGTGTTTATTATTGTAAATATCATTTTTGAAAGTATTTTATATATTAACCTTCCTATAAATCTAAATTGTAATAAACAAAAATCCACTGAGTATTCCCAACACTGCCTGTGTTTTATAACTTTTCCATATTAATATATCTCTTACCAGAAAATATATGAATTTTTTTGTTTTCATAGTTTCACCTAAAAAGCAACATTATATGTTTTGACTCTTTTTATATTTGTATAAGAAAGTAGTGTGAATAATATAATCAAAAAT
This sequence comes from Marinitoga sp. 38H-ov, assembly GCF_011057715.1. Classification (NCBI taxonomy): domain Bacteria; kingdom Thermotogati; phylum Thermotogota; class Thermotogae; order Petrotogales; family Petrotogaceae; genus Marinitoga; species Marinitoga sp. 38H-ov. The sequence goes on along the minus strand of NZ_LNGH01000023.1, from coordinate 18,734 downwards.
ATTGAAAATTTCCATCCATCATGAAAATTTTCTATCATTATCATTTTTAATAATTTTTCTAGTTCAGGATGATATATATAATAACCAAATGTTATTTTGAAATTTATAAAAATTAATCCTATTGTTATTATATTACCTATAAAAAGCTTTCCAGGTATGAATGTTGATACTAAAATTGAAAGAGAAATATATACTATTGTTCTTAATATTTGTATAACAAATTTTCTTTGTTACCTGTATTTAATATATGTGTGAGATATATCCCTTCCCTGTATTCTATATTAAAAGCTATATCTGAAAGTAATATTAATAAAATAGGTACTGCAAATTCATTTTTATCGTTTATATAATGTAATCCAATAATTTTTATTAATATTTATATTGTTTAATTAAATATCAATATTACAATCTAAACCTATACGCTAATCTAAAATACAAGTATATTCTTACTCCACAAGTTTTTGGTTCCATAATACCAGATATTATATTTGTTACTATTTAAATATAATACAACTCTAAAAAATCTTTATATTACAGATTTGTATTTTAATTCTTTATCATTTTTAAAATTTGAAAATCTTTTATTTTCTGATTATGAGCCTTTTCTGAATTATCGATATTCATTTTGAAGGTAAAATACTTAGAAAAAATATAAACAGTAATCTACATAACATCCATTTGCTATACAAATTCCTATGACAAAATATATTTCCATCACTGGATCTATATAACCACCTCTTTTTTCTTAAGATTAAAAAAAATTTCTGGTACCAGAAAAAGCTAATTGTTATAATTTTCACTTCGCAATAATTTTAGCAAAAAAAAAATCAATCAACAACATTAAAGTAAATAAATTGTAAATTTTTTTCTTAAATTTAATAAAATTATATAATTATTATACTATGTGATATATTTTATTATTTTTTTCTTAATTTTGATGACAATGAACATTAAGTTCTTTTATGAAATTAATAAAAAATGTTGTAAGATTATAATTCAGTTTAAATATATGGAAATATATTTTGTCAAAAGTTAACAATATGTATTTTGCAGCTCATCCTGAGACATATATACTGAATTTTCTCATCTTTAACAACTATATAATATATAAAAATCAAATGAGGCTTGCGCCTCATTTGATTAATTCCAGTATTTTTTTCAGTAAAATTAGACTAAAGAAATATTATAATAAAAGGAGTAATTTTTCATATGTTTTAAATCTCAATGTAAATCTTTTTATATTACATTTTGCACAAAAAGTGTTTGTTATACAACTAATTTTCCTGTTGCGACTAATACAATTACCACAATTGAAATTGCCCACATTATTCCATAAGTTATTTTGTTTGTATTTGTTAAAGATTCACCTTTTTCTTTTTTGGCTATAGGGTAGGCAAAAATTCCAAATGAATATATAACTAATGCTGTTATTATATAAATCCATCCAACTGCATATATAACCCACGCTGTATAAATCACAGATATCCATGCAAAAAACTTATATAATCCATTATTTTCATCATTTGCTACTCTAACTCCAAATACTGCTGAGAAAAAGTAAGGTAATAATATTGTTGTAGTAGCAATATAAAAAATAGTATTATAAACATTTTGTAAAGTATCAGATAATAATGATAATAAGAAAATTTGTGTAATAATATTTGTAATAGTTAAAGAAAATACTGGAGTTGCATGTTCATTTTGTTCTGAAAATCTTTTTGGGAAAACATTGTCTTTAGAAGCTGCAATATATGGTATTTCTGCAGTTAACAATAACCAACTTAATAATGCACCGAAAACTGAGAATAAAAATCCAAAATCTAATATATATTGGCCCGGTTTTCCAATTATTTTACTCAAAACTGTTCCAAGAGGTGATGTTGAACTTACTAATTCACTAGGTGGAACAACACCCATTGTAAGAACAGAAACCGCTATATATACTACTAAAGTAATTAAAAATCCAATAACTGTAGCTTTTCCAACATCTTTTTGAGATTTTGCCTTATTAGATAAAACAACAGCACCTTCAATACCAATAAATGCCCATAGCATTGTTCCAAAACTATTATTAATTTGATTAAATATAGATGATGTTTCTCCAGTTGCCGCTAATTTTGTTGAAAAGAATACATCTTTTATTAAATCTGGATTAAAAGCAAAAAGAGATAATATAGCAACTAAAAATAACGGAATTAATTTTAAAATAGTTAATATAGCATTTGTTACACCGGCTGTCCTAATACCGCTAACAATTAAAAAGTGATAAACCCATAATATGATACTGGAGAATATCAAAGCTATAATTTTATTTTCTTCTAAAACAGGGAAATATCCGCTTAATATCTTCATGATTACAGCAAAAAAAGCAATATTTCCAAGTAATGCTGACCACCAGTAACCCCAAGCAGAATTGAATCCTATGAACTCACCAAATTGTTCCTTCGCATATGAATAGATTCCGCCTTCAAGTTCTGGTTTTTTATTTGATAAAAATTGGAATACCATAGCTAGCGAGAAAACGCCAAAACCTGTTATTAACCAACCTATTAAGATAGGTCCGGGATTTGCAACGCTTCCTAAATCAGCTGGAGAATTAAATATTCCGGCTCCTATCATTGATCCGATAACAATAGTTGTTAAAGCAAAAAGACCTAAAACCTTGTTATTTCCCATAACTATCCCTCCCTTTTATATTATCCTCTATTCATAGGCATAGACATACATCTTGGTCCGCCACGACCTCTTGAAAGTTCACTTGAAGGTATTTCAATAACATTAATACCATTTTCTCTTAAAAGTTCATTTGTTACGTAATTTCTATCGTATGCAATAACAACTCCAGGTTTTATTGCTAATACGTTTGATCCATCATTCCATTGTTCCCTTTTTGCAGCAATTTCATCATCTCCGCCGCATTTTAAAATCTTAATATTTTCATTATTCAAGTATTTTCTTAATATATTTTCTAAAGAAGATTTTTCTTCAATAACTTCTAATTCATTATTACCTTTCTTTATTACATATACCAATAAACTTGATTCTAATTTTGAATGAGCTAAGAATTTATCTTCATCTACCATTGTAAATATAGTATCAAGATGCATATATGCTCTTTTTTTAGGTATATTAATTGCTAGTATTGTATCAAAACTTTCATTAGAATCGAAGAAAATCTTTTTAGCTAATTTTTCTACAGCCTCAGGTTCAGTTCTTTGAGAAATTCCTATAGCTAAAACTTTATTGGTTAATACTAAAATATCCCCACCTTCAATAGCAAAATGTTCTGTCATATCATAATATATAGGTGTATCTTTATAATCTCTATTATAATTAATTACATATTTCATGAATAATGATTCTCTTCTTCTTGCTTTTGTCATCATTTTATTTATTACTATACCATTACCAACAAATGCGACAGGATCTCTTTGGAAGTATAAATTAGGAAGTGGTAATAAATAGAATTGTTTATTTAATCTTACCTTTGTAGAGAAATTTTCTTTTTTTAGATTAAATTCATTTATTCTAACGCCGCCAACGATTTTGTTGATCATACCTTTTGTATCAAAACTTAATAAATAATCCTTTAATGCTTCTAAAATGTATTCATTTTTCACTTCGCTTAAGTTTAAATATTCATCAACAAAATGTTCTCTTACATTTTTTTCACTTAAAGCAGTAGCTAATAAGTCAGTTACATATTCTACGTGAACACCATTTGTTCTTAATACTTCTGCGAAATAATCGTGTTCTTGTTGAGCTTTTTTTAAGTAAGGTATATCTTCGAATAATAATTCTTCTAATAAATCTGGTTCCATATTTTCTAATTCTAAACCTGGTCTATGTAGTAAAACTCTTTTTAAATCCTTAACTTCTGAATATACATTAATACACATATCTTTTCCCTCCTTGTTTTAATTCCGTTATTATTATACTTAAAGTTACAAAAAAAGAAAAACATGATATTTTATTGTTTCTATTGAGTATGATAAATTTTTCACGGTTAAAAGTTATTATATGGAGTATGCGTGAGTATGCATAAGTATGCGTGAGTATGCGTCAGTATATTATGAAATTTTATTCATGAAAGAATTTGAAACTTTTATTTAAAGTGATTTTTAATATATATTTATGTATTTATTCAATAGTTATATATTGTTTCAAATGATTAATAACTTCTTAATCATAAGGTAATTGACAGAAAGGAATTTATCTGGTATAATAATCCCCGGATGAGTTGCCGACGTAGCTCAATTGGCAGAGCGGCTGACTTGTAATCAGCAGGTTGGGGGTTCAAGTCCCTTCGTCGGCTCCAGTAAATTATCGGTGGTGAGGTGCCCGAGTGGCCAAAGGGGGCGGACTGTAAATCCGCTGGCGGATTGCCTTCGAAGGTTCAAATCCTTCCCTCACCACCATTTTATTAATTATAATGTATGTGAGGTGAATATAATGGCAGCTAAAAGTCCTGTTTTAACAGTATCTTTAAAATGTTCTGAATGTAATAGAAGAAATTATTACAAAGAAAGAAAAAGAACAGCTAAAAACAAGTTAGAATTAAAAAAATATTGTCCACATTGTAATAAACATACATTACATGTTGAATCAAAAATATAATAGTAAATTTTCTAAAACGAAAACAACCCCCTTAATATAGGGGGTAGTGATTAAATTTTGGGGGTGTTTTTTTAATGTCAAAATTTTGGGTGTTTTTAAGTTCTGTAATACAAGAAGGAAAAAAAGTAAAATGGCCTAATAGGAAGGAAGCTGTAAATTCTACATTGATTGTATTAGCAATATTGATATTTGTTTCGTTATATTTATTTATCGCTGATTATGGATTATTAAACTTATTTTCAAAAGTTATATACCCTCTATTAGGTATTAAAAGTGGATTAGGTGCTGGAGCAAGTCAATGATTTATAAAGCAGGTGAATAAATATGCAAAAAAAATGGTATATTTTACAAACTTTTTCTGGTATGGAATATAAAGTAAAAGAATTGATAGAAGAAAAAGCTAGATTATATGAAAAAGAAAAGATGTTTGGGAAAATATTAATACCAGAAGAAAGTGAAATAGATTTGACAAATAAAAAATTAGAAAGAGTTGTAGTTTCTGAAGATGCTCATGTTTATATAAAAAATGGTGAAAATGTTAAAAAAGGTGATTTGTTAGCTGAAGAACCTGCAGTTTTGGTTAAAAATACAGGAACAATTGTCGAAGTTAAAAATTATAGAAAAATAATAGTTGAAACAAAGGATAAAAAGTTTACAAAAACTTTTTTAATTCCAGAAAGTGCTAAAATCATAGGGGGATTAAAGGTTAATTCCACAATACATGTTGGAATTCCTTTAGCAAAAGAACCTGGATATGAAGCTGATTTAGATGGTGTTATTATTTCTATAGAAAAATTAAAAAGAGTTGTTATACAACATAATGAAGGAAAAGATGTTTATCTTATATTTAGAGAGAATTTTGACTCTAATGCTTTTAGAAAAGGAACATATGTAGAAAAGGGTCAAATACTAGGTAATAAAAAACAATATAAAGCTAAATCTTCTGGCAAGGTTGAAATTAGAGATTTTGCTACTAGAAAAGAAATAATAATATTAAAAACGAAGATATCTAGATTATTTCCTGGCTATATGTTTATTGAAATGATATTAAATAAAGAGACCCAAGAAATGGTTAAAAATATACCGTATGTAATTAATTTTATAAACATAGGGGGTACTCCTGTTCGATTAAAAACTAAAGAAGTTAAAGCGTTACTAAGATTAACTGGTGAAGAAAGTTATGAAGTAAAAGAAAGTAAGATAAGAGCAGATTATGAATTGGGTGAACATGTAAGAATTGTAAGTGGTCCTTTTGAATACTTTACAGGTAAAATAACTTATATTGATTTGCATAAACAAACAGTTAAAGTTACAATAAATATGTTTGGAAGAGAAACTGAAGTTGAATTAGGTTTAACTGAAATTGAAAAAATAGATTAATTTTTTCATATAGTGGGAGGATAACTCCGCTAATACCACAAAGGAGGGAATAATATGGCAAAAAAAATCGCAAGAATTGTTAAATTGCAATTGCCAGCAGGTAAAGCGACACCAGCTCCACCAGTTGGTCCTGCATTGGGACAACATGGAGTTAATTTGATGGAATTCTGTAAAAAGTTTAATGCTGCAACAGCTGATAAAGCTGGAATGATTATCCCAGTTGAAATTACGGTTTTTGAAGACAGATCATTTACATTTGAATTAAAAACCCCCCCAGCTTCTTTCTTGATTTTACAAGCAGCTGGACTTAAAAAAGGTGCTACAAATCCTGGAAGAGAAATTGTTGGAAAGATTACATTGTCTCAAGTTAAAGAAATTGCAGAAATAAAAATGCCCGACCTTAATGCTAGAACAATTGAAGCAGCTATGGAGATTATAAAAGGTACAGCAAGAAACATGGGCATAGAAGTAGTAGAAGGTTAAGGGGGTGTATGTGAATGTCTAAACACGGTAAAAGATATATAGAAGCAAGAAAATTAATTGATAGAGAGAAATTCTATACTTTAGATGAAGCATTAGAATTGTTACCAAAAATAGCTAATGCTAAATTTGATGAAAGTGTTGAATTACATTTTGTTTTAGGAATAGATCCAAGAAAAAATGATCAACAAGTAAGAGGTAATATTACATTACCACATGGAACTGGTAAAACGGTAAGAGTTTTAGTTTTCGCTAAAGGCGAAAAAGTTAAAGAAGCTTTAGATGCTGGAGCAGATTACGCAGGTTCAGATGAATTAATTCAAAAAATTCAAGGTGGTTGGACAGATTTCGATATAGCTATAGCAACACCTGATATGATGAGAGAAATTGGAAGATTAGGTAAGGTTTTAGGTCCTAGAGGATTAATGCCTTCTCCAAAATCAGGAACAGTTACTAATGATGTAGCAGATGCTGTTAAAGAATTTAAAGCAGGTAAAATTGAGGTAAGAAATGACAAAACAGGTAACTTACATGTTGCTGTAGGTAAAAAATCTTTTGAAATCTCAAAATTAAAAGAAAATATCGTTGAAGCTTTACAACAAATTGAAAAATTAAGACCTTCAGGAGCAAAAGGTAAATTTATTAGAAAAGTAGCTTTAGCTCCAACTATGGGTCCTGGAATGAAATTAAACGTTTCTGAATTTTTAACTGAAAAGTAATAAATATTAGTTATAATAACCGAGAAAATAAATATGTACTGAAGACAGCAGGTAATAATTAATGTGGTGTATACCCGCCTGCCGAGGTACGCTGGAGATAAAACAATATCTTGTTTTAGGTCTTCTGCGGTCCTCGGGACCGCAGATTTTGTTAGAGGAGGTGTGAGTCGGTGTTAACGAGAGCTCAAAAAGCTGAGTTGTTAAAGGAATTGGAAAGTGTTTTTAAAGAATCTTCAATTATTATGTTTTTAGATTTCAAAGGTATGTCAGTTGCTCATTCAAATGCTTTAAGAAGTGAGTTGTACAAGAAGTTTGAAGATAAGGTTTATTTCAAGATTACAAGAAATGCTTTAATTAAAACAGCTATTAAAAATGCTGGATTAAACTTGGAAGATTATGAAAAGTATCTTGAAGGAAATACTGCATTATTTTATACAAAAGAAGCAGATCCTATTGAAGCATTAAAAGTATTAGTGGAATTCAAGAAAAAGAATAAGTTAGAATTCCCAGTTATTAAAGCAGGTATATTAGAAGGCAAAATCTTTACAGCTGAAGAAGCAGTAGAACTTTCAAAATTACCATCAAAAGAACAATTGCTTGCTATGTTGGTTGGTGGCTTAAATGCTCCAATTTCTGGTTTAGTAGGTGCATTAGGTGGAGTGTTAAGAAAATTCTTATACGCATTAAATGCTATAAGAGAAGAAAAAGAAAAACAATAAAACTTAAATATTTTCAGGAGGTGTATTAGAATGACAAGAGAAGAATTAATTCAAGCAATTAAAGAAATGACAGTAGCAGAATTAGCAGAGTTAGTAAAAGCTTTAGAAGAAGAATTTGGTGTATCAGCAGCAGCTCCAGTTGCAGTAGCAGCAGCTCCAGTTGCAGGTGCAGCAGCTCCAGCTGAAGAAGAAAAAGATTCATTCAATGTAGTATTAAAAAGCTTCGGAGATAAAAAAATCAATGTAATTAAAGTAGTTAGAGAAATTACAGGATTAGGTTTAAAAGAAGCTAAGGATTTAGTTGAAAAAGCAGGAACTCCAGAAGCAGTAATTAAAGAAGGCGCTTCAAAAGCTGAAGCAGAAGAATTAAAGAAAAAATTAGAAGAAGCTGGCGCAGCAGTAGAATTGAAGTAATTTCTTAAAGAAAATTAAACTTTTATATGATATAATTGATCCGCATCAGACTATAGTCTGGTGCGGTATTGTTTTGCTAATAAAAAATTAGGAAGACGAGGTGATTCTTTGTGAACACCCGAGTTTTGAAGGTGGGAAAAAGAGAAAGGCATTTTTTTGGTAAGGTTAAAGAAGATATGTCCCTTTTCCATGATTTGTTAGAAATTCAACTGGATTCGTTTGATTGGTTTGTAAAGTATGGAGTTAAAGAGGTATTGGATAAATACTCGCCAATAACAGTTGAATTAAAAGGGAAAAGGAAAAACAAAATATCTTTAGAGTTTATAGATGTATGGACAGAAGAACCAACATTTGAAGAAATGGAATGTAAAGAAAAGGGTTTATCCTACACAGTTCCTTTAAAATCAAGAATTAGAATAACAGATCACAGTACTGGGGAGATAATTGAACCCAGTGATTCGTTATTTTTTGGTAATATACCAAAAATAACAGATAGAAGTACTTTTATTATTAATGGTGCTGAGAGAGTTGTAGTAAATCAATTAGTTAGATCTCCAGGTGTTTATTTTGTTAGTGAAGAGCAAAAAAGTGTAAAGCAAACTAAACCATACTTTGTTGCTCATTTTTTACCTGTTAAAGGTGCATGGTTAGAAATTATTTACAATCCAAATCCTGGAAAAGATTTTTTACAAATTAGAATAGATAGAAAAAGAAAGTTTAATTATTTTTTATTTTTAAGGGCATTAGGGTTTGATAGTGATTTAGCTATTTTAGACTTATATCCGAAAAAAATTAATTTGAATTACAATATTACAGAATATTTGGAAAAAAATGTGACAATATTATCGGATATTAAAATTCCTGAATCTTCGGATTTGCATAAGGAATCAAAAACATATAGAGGATTAAGAATAACAGAAAAAATAGTTGATGAGCTATTAGAATTAGGAATTTCTGAAATAACCGTTGCTCATATAGTTGCGCAAAATACTTTAGACTTGTTTAAAAGAACATACGAATCAGAAGATTCGATTTTAACTCCAGAAGATGCATATAAAGAATTATTTAAAAAATTAAGACCTGGAGAAATTCCAAGGGTGAATATTGCAACGGATTATATAAATAATCTTTATTTTAATCCTAATACCTTTGATTTCTCAATGATTGGTAGAAAAAAGATTGTAAATAGAATGGAAGATGTATACAAAAAATACTTAAAAGAAGTAGAAGGAAGAGAAATAGAAAAAGGAGAAGATATAGAATATCCAAATAAAGATGAAAGGATATTAACAAAATTAGATTTAATATTAGCTTCTAGACATTTGCTAGAAATGAAAGAAAATCCTGAGTTACTTGATACAAGGGATCATTTGGGTAATAAAAGAGTAAGATCTGTTGGCGAATTGATGCAAATTGAATTTGAAAGATCTTTCTCGAAAATGTTACCTATTATGAGTGAAAAATTAAGTATTATTCCAAATATTCAAAAATTAAATCCTAACACATTAGTAAATTCTAGAGCTATAATGACAACAATAAATCAGTTTTTTGCAACTAGTCAATTATCCCAATTTATGGATCAAGTTAATCCGTTATCAGAGTTAACTCATAAAAGAAGATTATCAGCTATTGGACCTGGTGGTTTAAAAAGAGAGCACGCGAAATTCGAAGTTCGTGATGTTCACCATTCACATTATGGAAGAATGTGTCCAATTGAAACTCCGGAAGGAGCTAATATTGGTTTGATTACATCTTTAGCTATTTTAGCTAGAGTTGATGAATTTGGTTTCTTAGAAACTCCATATTATAAAGTAAAAGATGGAAAAGTATTGTATGATAAAGGGGTATATTGGTTAACTGCTGATCAGGAAGAAGAAAAAATAATAGCTCCTGCTTCAGTTGATGTAGATGAAAATGGTGAAATAAAATCAGAATATGTAGAAATTAGACATGGTGGAAAGGTTACATATGTTCATAAGAGAGATGTAGAGTTTATAGCTGTTACACCAAAACAAATTGTTAGTGTTTCTACGTCATTAATTCCATTCTTAGAACATGATGACGCTAACCGTGCTTTGATGGGATCAAACATGCAAAGACAAGCTGTTCCTTTGATGATAACAGAAGCACCTTTTGTAGGTACAGGAGTTGAATGGCTTGCGGCAAGAGATTCAGGATATGTTATAAAAGCGAAACATAAGGGAAGAGTTTCATATGTTGACGCAAAAACAATTATTATTAATAGAATTGATGAAAAAGGAAATGAAATTTTAGATAAATATGGAAAACCTGTTCAAGATAAATATACATTATGGAAATTTATTAGATCAAACCAAGATACAACTATTAATCAAAGACCAATAGTTGAAATGAATGAGATTGTTGAAAAAAATGCTCCAATTGCAGATGGTCCTGCTATTGATATGGGAGAATTGGCATTAGGAAAAAATATTCTTGTGGCATTCATGCCTTGGGAAGGATATAATTTTGAAGACGCTATTTTGGTTAATGAAGAATTATTAGAAAGAGACTCATTTACATCTTTACATATAGAAGTATATGAAACAAAAGCTATGGATACACAATTAGGTCCTGAAGAAATAACAGCGGACATACCAAATGTAAAAAAAGAATCATTAAGAAATCTTGATGAACATGGTATTGTAAGAGTTGGTGCCTATGTTACATCAGGAGATATTTTAGTTGGTAAAGTTACTCCTAGAGGTGAATCTGAAACTTCTCCAGAAGAAAAATTAATTAGATCTGTTTTTGGAGATAGAGGTAAAGATGTCAAAGACACATCATTAACATTACCACATGGTATTGAAGGTAGAGTAATTGATGTTAAAGTTTATACAAGAAAAGATATTCCTGATTTAGAAACAGGAGTTAATCAATATGTAAAGGTTTATATAGCATCTAAAAAGACATTGAATGTTGGAGATAAACTTGCCGGAAGACATGGTAATAAGGGTGTTGTATCAAATATTTTAAGAAAAGAAGATATGCCATTTTTACCTAACGGTAAACCTATTGAGATGATACTAAGTCCTTTGGGAGTTCCTTCACGTATGAACTTGGGGCAAGTTTTAGAAATGCATTTAGGTTGGTTAGCTAAATTAACGGGAAGACATTTTGCTACTCCTATATTTGATGGTGCTAAGGAAAAGGAAATAATGAAAGCATTATATGAAGCAAGAAAAAATAATAGAATGGATGAATTAGATAAAGTTCGTAAAGAATATGGATTAGATTTAGGAGATTCAGCTGAAGTTGAAAGCGGTAAAATAACTTTAAGAGATGGTAGAACTGGAGAACCTTTTGATTATCCAATAGCAATTGGGTATATGTATATGTTAAGATTGGTTCATATTGCTAAGGATAAAATGCATGCTCGTTCTACAGGTCCATATTCATTAATTCATCAACAACCACTTGGAGGTAAAGCACATTTCGGTGGTCAAAGATTTGGTGAAATGGAAGTATGGGCATTAGAAGCATATGGTGCGGCACATACATTAACAGAAATGTTGACATACAAATCAGATGACATTAAAGGAAGAAATGAAGTATATAAAGCTATATTAAATGGTAAAAATCTTCCTGATCCAGGTATTCCTGAAAGTTTCAAAGTTTTAGTTAAAGAATTACAAGGTTTAATGTTAGATGTTCGTTTGTTTGATGAGGACGGTAATGAATTAGATGTAGATAAATTATAAAATCCCCTCAAGGAGGGTAAAGTATGGGTAAAATGACATCATCTTTCAAAAGAAAAATTGCAAAAATTAAAGTTGGTATTGCTTCTCCAGAAAGAATAAGAGAATGGTCAAGTGGAGAAGTAAAAAAACCAGAAACTATTAATCACAGAACATTTAAACCAGAAAGAGATGGTTTGTTCTGTGAAAAAATCTTTGGGCCTGTTAAGGATTATGAATGTACTTGTGGAAGGTATAAAGGGAAAAAATATGAGGGTACAGTCTGTGAAAGATGCGGAGTTAAAGTAGAGTCTAAAGAATCACGAAGAAGAAAAATGGGGCACATTGAATTAGCAGCTCCTGTTGTTCATATTTGGTTCTTGAAGTCATCTCCATCTATTTTGTCTATATTATTAAATATACCAGTGAAAGAATTAGAAAACATAATTTACTACGGATCAAAAAGGGTTGTTGAAAAAATTTGGTTGATTACCGATCCGAAAGATTCTGATTTATTCGATTATGGAGATATGCTTCACAATACAGAATATGAAATTTTTAAAGAAAAAATGGATTTTGAAGTAGAACAAGCTGTAAAGGTTCTTCATGTAAAAGAAAAACCAACAGCTAAAAGAAGTGGTGTTGTAAGTATTGAGACTGAATATTCGAATGCAAAGCATGAAATTATATGGGTTAAGATTAAGGATGAAAGTGGAGTTGAAGAAAAGTGGCCTTTATTTGAAGGAGCTACTTTATTTGTTGAAAATGGTGATGAAGTAGAAGAGGGCACACAATTAGCAGATACTTTCTTATACGAAGATGAAATTTTAACAGCAAGTGAATATTTAATTTTTGAACAATTCTACCCATCTGCTATAGAAATTGAAAGAGATATAGAAAGAGATACTCCTATACTAGTAATTACAAATATAGATCCTGAAGTTGAGAAAGAAATTGGAAAAGGTGTAGGAAGCACATTGTTACAAGAAGAATATGAAGCATATAAGGAATTATATGATGATGAAATTACAGCTGATTATGGTGGAGAAGCAATAAAAAAATTATTAAAAGCAATCGATTTACATGATTTAAAAATTGAAATAGAAGCTGAATTAGCAAAACTGGATAAAAAAAGTGCTAAAGCATTAAAATTATTAAAGAGATTAAAGGTAGTAAAAGATTTCATAAAATCTGGAAATAAACCTGAATGGATGATTATTGAGGCATTACCAGTTGTTCCACCTGATATTAGACCTTTAATTCAAATTGATGGTGGTAGATTTGCTGCTACTGACTTAAATGATTTATATAGAAGAGTAATAAATAGGAATAATAGATTATTAAAATTATTTGAAATAGAGGCTCCTGAAATAATAATTAGAAATGAAAAAAGAATATTGCAACAAGCAGTAGACTCATTAATATATAATGGTCGTGTTGGAAAAGCAATGACTGATAGGAGCGGAAGACCTTTAAGATCATTAACTGATTTAATTAAAGGTAAAAAAGGTAGATTTAGAAGGAATCTACTTGGAAAACGTGTTGACTATTCAGGAAGGGCCGTTATTACAGTTGGTCCGGATTTAAAAATCCATGAATGTGGATTGCCAAAGAAAATGGCTATGGAATTATTTAAACCTTTTGTTCTAAATAAACTATTAAAAGATTCTAATGCGTCAAGTAAAAATGCAAGAAAATTAAAGAAAACAATTATTGAGAAAGAAATGCCAGAAGCTTGGGAAATGCTTGAAGAAGTTATTAAAGGACATCCTGTATTATTAAATAGGGCTCCTACATTACATAGAATTTCTATTCAAGCATTTATTCCAAGATTAATTGAAGGGCACTCTATTCAATTACATCCATTGGTATGTCCACCATTTAACGCTGATTTTGATGGTGACCAAATGGCTGTTCATGTTCCATTATCAAATATAGCTCAAGCTGAAGCAAAATTCTTAATGTTATCAAGATATAATATTATATCGCCTGCAAATGGAAAACCTATATCCATGCCAGGTAAAGATATGATAGCAGGTGTATATTATTTAACTACAGTTGATCAAGAGTATTTTAATTCAAAAGAATTACCATCTTCTCCAAAGGATTTATTAGAAAAAAATGATAAAATAAAATATGTTTTTTCTGATGAGTTTCAAGCATTTTATATTCATGAATATGAAAAAATAGTAAAACATGAAGTTATAGTTGAAGATGGAGAATTAAAGTGGTCAAAACCAGTATTAAATTTACATGAACCTATAGGATTATATTTAGATAATAAATTGATTAAAACAACAGTTGGTAGATTAATATTTAAGGAAATAATACCTGATCCAATTGGAAGATTTAATCCTGACTTTAATAAAATATATAAAAAGAAAGAAATTAAAAACTTAATATTTGATACATTTAAATATCATGGAATAGATAGAACAGCGGATTTATTAGATGATATAAAACATCTAGGATTCCACTATGCTACAATTTCTGGATTAACTATATCTGTAAGAGATATTGTTGAACCTAAAGAAAGATTAGAGATTATAAAGGCTTCAGAAGAAAAAGTAATGGAAATAGAAAAATATTATGAGGAAGGTTATTTAACAGATGATGAAAGATATAAAGAAGTAGTTAAAATATGGGAAAAAACAATAGATGCAGTTACAGAAGTTACAAGTAAAGAATTTAGAAAATATCCATTTAATCCAGTTTGGATGATGGTTGATTCTGGAGCTAGAGGTAATATTGACCAATTAAAGCAACTTGCTGGTATGAGAGGTCTTATGGCTGATCCATCTGGTAAAGTTATTGAGTTACCTATTAAATCTAACTTTAGAAATGGTTTATCAGAATTAGAATTCTTTATTTCTACACATGGTGCTAGAAAAGGTTCTGCAGATACAGCTCTAAGAACTTCTACAGCAGGTTATTTAACAAGAAGATTGGTAGATGTTGCTCAATCTATTACAGTAACAGAACCAGATTGTGGAACAGAAAAAGGTATTGAAGCTAGAGAATTAATTGCAGACGGTTTGAAAATAGAGAATCTTGAAGATTATTTATTTGGTAGAGTATTAGCAAAGGATGTATTAGATCCAAAAACTGAAGAAATAATTATACATCCGGAAACTGGTAAAAAATATATTAAAGATGTTATGTTAGATGAGGAAGATTCTGCATTTTTAGCAAATTATATGACAAAAATACCAGTAGTAGAAATTAAAAGTATAGATATTGATGATATTAATTTATACATATATAATGTATTAAATAAAGATGTTTATGTTGATGGAGAATTATTATTCTCAAAAGGTACAGAAATAGATAAAGATGTATTAATATCATTAAAACAACATAATATAAAGACAGTAGATATAAAAGAATATAAAGCAGTTAACTTTGTTTTTGTAGGAGATAATTTAAAGGTAGAAGATGAAAATGGAAAATTAATTACATTAGTAAATTATCAAGAAAAAATAGATGCTGATACAGCAAGAAAATTAGAAAGATATAATATTACTGAAATAGAAGTTAGACCATCTATATATGTTAGATCAATATTAACTTGTGAATCAGAACATGGAGTTTGTGCAAAATGTTATGGAATGGATTTATCAAGTCATAAAGTTGTAAATATAGGAGAATCTGTAGGTATAATTGCTGCACAATCAATTGGGGAACCAGGTACACAGCTAACAATGAGAACATTCCATACTGGTGGTATTGCAACAACTGGTGATATTACCCAAGGTCTTCCTAGAGCAGAAGAATTATTTGAAGCTAGAAAGAATTTAAAAGGTCCTGAAGCTGAATTTTCAACAGTAAAAGGTATTGTTAGAAAAATAGACAGAGACGAAAAGGGAAGATTAATAATTATAGTTGAAGATTTAAAAGGAGAATTACATACTTATACAGCAGATCCAAAAGTTAAACCAACAGTATCTGAAGGAGATAAAGTTATACCTGGATACAGGTTAACTTCCGGAAATATTAAACCTAGAAGATTATTAGAGGAATTAGGAGCTGAAGTAACTTTTGATTATTTATTAAAAGAAATTAAGAAAATTTATGCTGAACAAGGTGTTGAAATTCATGATAAACATTTCGAAATAATTATTAAACAAATGTTTAATAAGGTTGAAATAACATATGCTGGAGATACAGAATTTATGCCAAAAGATTTAGTAAGTTTAAAATCAGTAGAAAAGGCTAATAAGAAGATATATGAAGAAAATAAAATGATTGAACAAAATAGAGAAGATATAATTGGTAAAAAATTAGCTGAAAAAATAACGATAAAAACTGATGAAGGTAAAGAGTTGTTAGGTGAAATTGGTGATGAAGTAACAGAAGAACTATTAAATAAATTAATAAATGCAGGATTAAAAGAAATAGAAGTATTTAAAAATGAACCACAATTATTAGAAACTGAAGATGGTGAATTAAGATTAGCGGGAGAAAAGAAATTATATTTAATTAATCCAAAAGAACCTGCGAGATTTGAAAGAAAATTATTAAGAATTACTAAATCATCACTTGAAAGAGAAGGTTGGTTAGGTGCAGCTTCATTCCAACAAACCGTTCAAGTATTAACCGAAGCCTCATTAGAAGGTAAAGAAGATTTCTTGTTAGGTTTAAAAGAAAACGTTATTGTTGGGCAGCCAATACCAGCTGGAACAGGATTAAAACATTATTTAGAATCAGAAATATCCGTATTCGAATTACCAACATATCCAACAGAAGAATCACAATCAGAAGAAAGCGCTGCATCATAAAAAATAATATAAAAATAACAAGGGACCTGTTTTGCAGGTCCCTTATTTGTATTAGATTAGTAAAAAAATTCAAAATATTTATTATATAAAAACATTAACATCGAAGAAATTGATAATATAAAGCTTTCTATAAACTAAAATTTAATAATAAAAATATATCAGTTTAGATAATAAAGGAGTAATTTTATTAGATTTACGAAAAGAGAATTTTACTACAAATTTATGTTAATGGTTGAATTACTCTAAAAAGAGAAATTATGAAAAATTTTACAGGATACCATATGGTCTCAAAAGTTCATTTTATTAATTCCAGTAACCGCTCTTCATTCTTTCTTGTTGTTTTTTCCAGTAATTCTTCTGTTTTTCTATCTGTTGTTATTTCCCCTTTTTTTAATACCACTATTCTATCTGTTTTTTCTATTTCACTGACATCATGACTGGCTAATATTATCGTTTTTCCATTTTTGGATAATTCTTCCATTATTTCATATATCTTCATTTTCGTTTCTATATCCACCCCATTTGTCGGTTCATCTAATAAATATATTTCCGCTTCTTTTATTAATGCCCTTGCTAAATTTAATCTCCTTTTCATTCCTGTTGATGCTTCCATATATTTAATCTTTCTGTTTTCGTATAATCCCATCTCTTTTAATCCTTTTTCCACTTTCTTTTTTAATTCTTTTCCTGTTAGGTTATTTAACATTCCAAAGAAGTTTAGATTTTCTTCTAAACTCAATCTGTAGTAAAACGACCTTTCATTTGATGTTGCTATTGATATTAATTTTTTTATTTGTTTTACTTCTTTTTTTATGTCATATCCTTTTATTTTTATTTCTCCTTCATCAGGTATTATAAACATTCCTATTGTTTTTATTAATGTTGTTTTTCCTGCTCCGTTGGGTCCAAATATTGTTATTTTTTCTCCTCTGTTTATTGTAAGATTTATGTTTTTTAATGCTTTTATTCCATTTTTGTATATTTTTGTCAGATTTTTTATTTCTATTATTGTTTCCATTTTTTCACTTCCTAGTATTGCGATATTGTGCCATATTTCCTGGCTTTATCAAAACTGCTTTTAAACCAGTATATCCCTATTGGTAATATTATTATTGTCATTATTATTAATATTATTATATCCTCTTTTATTTGATATAAACTATATCCTTTTATGAGTGTTTTTCTTAATCCATCCATTGCATATGTTGTTGGTAGTATATAGGATATTCCTCTTAACCATTTTGGTAATATTTCTACAGGATAATATATTCCTGAAAACATTCCTGTTAGAAATGAATATACCCAGCTTACCGGATCCCCTTTTTTGGTTATTACTATAAACCCGGCACTTAATAACCCTATTCCGCTTAGACTTATCATTGTTATTATTAATAGTATTATTGAAGCTATTATATTCATTTTTATTTCCACATCAAATGTATATATTAAAAATATAAAGACTATTCCTGTGTTTAATATTGTAAACACCAATTTTGAAAATATGGTGTATATAAACACTTCCCATAATGGAGTTTCAGACAGAAGCAGATATTCTATTGTTCCCATTACCTGCTCCTGTCTTATTACACTCTTAAATGTTGTCAGGGAGAGAGTGGTATAACTCATGAATACACTTCCAGATATGAAATATGCAAGTATATTTCCACCATACTGTTCAATCATGGGAAAGTAATTGCCCTGAGCTATAAACCTTCCCATGAATCCAAATTGTAATAATCCCAGAAATCCACTCAGTATTCCCAACACTGCCTGTGTTTTATAGCTTTTCCATATTAATATGTCTCTTGCAAGAAAATACAAAAACTTTTTTATTATTTTCATTTATTTTCCTCACAAATATAAATTATATTATCCCTGATAACTGTTATTTTATTATCTCCTATATATTTTATATTGTCTATGTTATACTTT